>JANNNF010000168.1:0-9956 GCA_031398405.1 Rhodobacterales bacterium
AGTGACGACCACATCTTGTCCAGCGACCTGCCCAAATCGCGTATTTTGTGTGGATAACTTTGCTCACAAAGCAATCTCTAGCGATCACGGCGCTGTGAGCATCTAGATATGGTGGCGTGATTCAGGGGCGACCTGCGACCATACTTTCCCAAATAATTTTGCGGCCAGATGGTGCAGCGGGCCGTTATGGCGCCATCAGCCCTAGAAATTCAGCGAATCTCCCAACCAAAAACCAGAAAGCCGGGACCAATGCCCCGGCTTTCCCATAATTTCCCAACCATTGATTCGTGGGATGGGCGGCCCGTGCGCCCGGATAGGGCTCGGCCATCGCCCCTCAGGCCATCCCCCCGGCGACCAACCGCGCCGCCAACCTTGCATAAGCCTCGGCCTGCGCGCCCGTCCCTGCGGCAATCGGCGTGCCCGCATCGCCGGCCAATCTTACGTCCAAACTCAACGGCAACTCGCCCAGAAACGGCAGCCCAAGCTTGGCCGCCTCTGCCGCCACTCCGCCATGACCAAAGATATGCTCCTCATGTCCGCAATTAGGGCAGATGTATGTGGACATGTTTTCAATCAGCCCCAGAACCGGGGTCTTCAGCTTGACGAACATGTCCAGCGCCTTGCGCGCATCCAGCAGCGCCACATCCTGCGGGGTGGACACCACGATGGCCCCGGTCAGTTGCGTGCGTTGGCACAGGGTCAGCTGGATATCCCCCGTGCCCGGCGGCAGATCGATGATAAGCACATCCAGCCGCCCCCAAGCCACCTGCCCCAGCAACTGTTGCAACGCCCCCATGATCATCGGGCCGCGCCAGATCACGGCCTCATCCTCTTTCAACATCAGGCCGATTGACATCATCGTCACGCCATGCGCGACCAAGGGCTCGATGATCTTGCCGTCTGGCGATGCCGGGCGCTTGGATACCCCCATCACCCGCGGCTGGCTGGGACCATATATGTCAGCGTCCAGCAAACCGACCCGGCGCCCCTGACGCGCCAAGGCCACAGCGAGGTTAGAAGACACTGTAGATTTGCCGACCCCTCCCTTGCCTGAGGCCACCGCGATGATCCGGTCAATGCCCGATATCTTTTGCGGCCCACCGGATTGCGGCGTTGGATGCTGGCCGATCTTCAGGCTGGGCGGGGCGGCTTTGGGGGCAGGACCATGCGCCGTCATCACCACCTGAACGCCTGTGACCCCTGCCATAGCCCGCAGCGCAGCCTCCGCCTCAACCTGTGCCGGGGCGAGGGCGCGGGCGGCATCGGGGTCTGCGGCCTCTATTACGAACCGCACCAACCCTGCCTCAACCGAAAGCGCCCGAATCAAGTCGCGAGAGACAAGATTTCCCCCGTCCGGCACCGAAATCCGCGCAAGCATCCCTATGACCTGTTCCCGATCCACCGACATCTTGCTCTCCTGCGCATAAATCTTGGTTAAAAGTCAGTCGCTTTGCCGCAAAGGGCAAGGCCACGTTTACCAAATGCTCAAAATTCAATCGAAGTCCTTAAGAATCATGACAAATTTGTGAAGTTCAGCCATGCGCCTGCTGCATGGCAGCATTGACGACGAGATGGATTGTGCAGACGCAGCAATTGGCTCATGTTAGCTCTAACGGAAAAGCAGACGGTCACAAAAATAAAGAACGATGCGCTGCACCAAAGATGAGGCTTGATGAACATGGCATATGTAAATTCCACCCGCGTGGCACCCAATGGCTTGGCTGATCGCGTCGCCGCACTGGTTAAATCGGCGAAGACCGCGCTGAACAAGCGTCGCGTCTATGCGCAAACCGTGCGTGAACTGAATGCGCTGTCCGACCGTGAACTATTGGACCTTGGGCTGCACAAGTCGATGATCGTCGATGTGGCCCACGAAGCGGCCTACGGCAAATAAGTTTCCTGCGAGGCCCGTTTCCTCCTCCCTCGGGCTTTCGTTGAAAGCGGCGACACTTCTCCTCCTCCCTGGTGTCGCCGCATCTTTCTTTCGGTCCTGATGGGCCAAGCAGTTCGGTGGCGCTCTCCTCCTCCCTGCGCCAGCGATAAAGCGGCGGCCTCAACCTCCTCCCTGAGGCTGCCGCACCAAATCCAGGACCAACCCGCGATGGGATGATTGGTCCGAAACAGTTCGGCGGCGCTCTCCTCCTCCCTGCGCTGGTCGATAAAGCAGCGGTTTCTACCTCCTCCCTGGGACCGCTGCACCCCTTCAGGGCCCCCTCTTGTGGGAAATCTGGCCCAAACGCTTCGGTGACGCTCTCCTCCTCCCTGCGTCATTGATCTTGCGGCGGTCTCAACCTCCTCCCTGAGACCGCCGCGCCCTAATTTGCGCCGCCCTCTCCTCCTCTCTGCGGGGGTGGGTAGATTAGATGGGGCGACCTTTTCCTTCCTGAGGGTTGTGCCATCTTTTCCCTTCCCCCTGCCCGACTCCCCCGTAATAGTCGCCGCGTCACTGCAACGGGGTCTGTTCATGCGCCTATCACTTGTGTCGTCAGCGCTTGTTGCGGCATTGGTGGGGTATGGCTCGACCATTGCCCTTGTGCTGTCGGCAGCCGTCGCAGTGGGGGCCACGCCGGATCAGACTGCAAGCTGGCTGCTGGCTGTCTGCCTTGCCAAGGCAGCAGGGTCGGCGATCTTGTCTACCTATCATCGCATCCCGATGGTACTGGCCTGGTCCACCCCCGGTACCGCGCTTATTGCCGCCACAACCGATGTCACAATGTCCGAGGCCGTGGCGGCCTTCATCACCGCAGGTCTGCTGATCGCGATGACCGGCGCTGTCCACCCCCATGGCAAGTTGATTGCGAAGATCCCCGATGTTCTGGCCGCCGCCATGCTGGCAGGGGTGCTGTTGCCGTTTTGTTTGCGCGGGGCGGGCGCGGCACAAGCCGCCCCCGTGCTGATTGTGCCAATGGTCGGCGTGTTCGTGCTGGTGCGTCTGTGGAACCCGTCGCTGGCGGTGCTGGCGGCGCTTTTCACCGGGCTCGGCCTCTGCTTTGCGACTGGGGCTGCGGTCTGGCCTGCGCTGCAGGTTCCCCTGCCCCGCTTTACCCTGATCTGGCCCGAGTTTCGCGCGTCGGTGGTTCTAGGCCTTGGCCTGCCGATTTATCTGGTGACGATGGCGTCGCAAAACCTGCCCGGGTTTGCCACCATCCGGGCGGCAGGCTATGAACCCCCGGTGCGGTCCGCGCTGATGGTTACGGGCGGACTTTCGGCGCTGACCGCGTTTGTAGGCGCGCATACGGTGAACATGGCGGCCATCACGGCGGCGATTTGTCTGGGCGACGATGTGCATCCCGACCGCAGCCAACGCTGGAAGGTCGGGCTGTTTTACGGGGTTGCCTGGACGGCGCTTGGTCTGCTGGGGCCCGCGATTTTGGTGCTTCTGGCAGCCCTGCCGCCACAAGTCATGGTGGCCCTGGTTGCGCTGGCCCTGCTGAACCCGCTGATGGGCGCGCTGACCGGGGCGTTTGCCCATGCCCCGCAACGCTTTGCCGCGGTTATCACCGTGGCGGTTGCTGCCTCTGGCGTTGCGGCCTTTGGCATCGGGGCCGCATTCTGGGGGCTGTTGGCGGGGCTTGTGGTCTACGGGCTGGACCGCCTTCGGGCTTGATACATAAGCCTACGCCCGCGATGCCTTTTCATCCAAACCTGATCTGCCATGGCGCAGGGCAAGCTCGGCCTCAACATCGGCCAAAGTCACATCCCGCGATGCCAGCATGACCAGCAGGTGGTACAGCACATCCGCTGCCTCACTCGTCAGGCGCGCGCGGTCGCCCTTGACCGCCTCGATGATCGCCTCAACCGCTTCCTCGCCGAACTTTTCAGCGCATTTGTCGGGGCCTTTTGCCAGCAGCTTTGCCGTCCACGAGGTTTCAGGATCGGCCCCTTTACGGGCGGCGATGGTTTCGGCAAGGCGGTGCAGTTCGGTCATGTCAGCCTCATCGGGATGCCTGCGGCGGCCATATGGGCTTTGGCCTGCGGGATGGTGAAAGTGCCGAAGTGAAAGATTGACGCCGCCAGCACCGCCGAGGCACCCCCAAGGGTTACGCCTTCGACCAGATGTTCCAGTGTGCCGACCCCGCCGCTGGCGATCACCGGAATGGACACCGCATCGGATACCGCGCGGGTCAGACCAAGGTTGAACCCGGCCTTGGTGCCGTCCCTGTCCATTGAGGTCAGCAAAATCTCGCCCGCTCCGTTTGCGGCCACGGTGCGGGCAAATTCCACAGCATCAATGCCGGTCGCGCGCCGCCCGCCATGGGTGAAAATCTCCCACTTCCCCGGGCTGACGGTTTTCGCGTCGATTGCCACCACAATGCACTGGCTGCCAAAATGGTCTGCAGCCTCAGCCACCACACCGGGGTTGGCGACTGCCGCCGAGTTGAACGACACCTTGTCCGCCCCCGCCAGCAACAAAGCCCGCACATCAGCAACGGTCCGCACCCCGCCCCCCACTGTCAACGGCATGAAGCATTGCTCTGCAGTGCGGGTGACCAGATCGAACATGGTGCCCCGGTTGTCTTGGGTGGCCATGATATCCAGAAAGCACAGCTCGTCCGCCCCCGCTGCATCATACGCACGCGCGGCGGCCACCGGGTCGCCTGCATCAACAAGGCCTTCAAAGTTGACGCCCTTGACCACGCGGCCATCAGCCACATCGAGGCAGGGAATGATCCGGGTTTTCAGCATTTCGAAACCTTAGCCTGTGGCGGGTGGAGGAGGAAGGGGGGCTGTCTGCCCCCCTCGGCCTGCGGCCTCACCCCCCGAGGATATTTGGGGACAGAAAATCAGGATTTCAGGGTTTTCAGCGCAGTCGCGAGGTCGATGGCCCCGTCATACAGCGCCCGGCCCGAAATGGCCCCCGCGATCACCCCGGTATCACGCAAGGCGATAAGGTCAGCCAAGGATGACACGCCACCAGACGCAATAACCGGAATGTGCACGGCGCGGGCGAGAGCCTCGGTGGCGTCAATGTTCGGGCCTTGCATCGCGCCGTCTCGGTCGATGTCGGTGTAAATAATGGCGGCAACACCGGCGTCTTCGAACTGCAAGGCAAGGTCTGTTGCCTGAACATCCGTCTCGTTCGCCCAGCCTTTGGTGGCGACCATGCCCTTGCGCGCGTCAATCCCTACGGCCACACGGCCCGGATAGGCCCGGGCCGCCTGCCGCACCAGCCCCGGGTTTTCCACCGCCACAGTGCCAAGGATCACCCGCGCCAGACCCCGGTCCAACCACATTGCAATCGTCGCCATGTCGCGGATGCCGCCGCCCAGTTGGGCAGGCACCGTGATGGCGGCCAAGATTGCCTCTACTGCCGCGCCATTCACCGGGGAGCCTGCAAACGCCCCGTTCAGATCCACCAGATGCAGCCAGTCGCAGCCCGCATCCTGAAACGCCTTTGCCTGAGACGCCGGATTGTCGCCGAACACCGTGGCCGCGTCCATGTCACCGCGCAGCAGGCGCACACATTGGCCGTCTTTCAGGTCGATTGCGGGGTAAAGGATCATGGGGCGGCTCCGGGTCTGGTGATGGCTGCGTAATTGGCATGGGGCTGCGTAAATGCCAAGCAGGTCGCAGCCGTGATTTGCGACCCCACGTCATGCTTGCGCGAACGTCGATTCGCGGGATGATTGGGCGCATGCTTCAGGGAGGAGCCACGATGAAGAAATACCTTTTGACCGCCGCTTTAGTGGCCTTTGCCGGAATGGCGAGTGCGGACCCGCTGGAGGGCCTGTGGCGCACGGCCAAGGACGACAACGGCAATTCCGGCCTGATCGAGGTCAAAACCTGTGGGGCTGCGTTGTGCGGCACGCTGATCAAGGCCTACGATTCCGCTAACAAAGGCATGGAAAGCCCCAATATTGGCCGCAAGCTGATCTGGGACACCGTGTCGGCGGGCGACGGCGAATATCGCGGTATGGTCTATTCGCCGGACCGCGATGCCGAATATAAATCCAAACTGGTACTGACCGGGGATAAGCTCTCCGTTTCAGGGTGCAAGCTTGGCTTTTGCCGCGAAGGCGGGGTGTGGAGCCGGGTGAAATAAGCACGCTTCGGGTGGCGCTGCCGTGGTGGTTGGGACAAACTGGCCTGAACCATTGGGGTAGGTCATGAGCCTGAAAGATTGGATACGGCTGGCGATCCTCTCCACCTTGTGGGGAGGGTCGTTCTTTTTTGTCGAGCTGGCTTTGGTGGGCCTGCCGGTCTTGACCATCGTGTGGTGCCGTGTGGCTTTGGCCGCGGTGCTGCTGGCTGGTGTGCTGGCGCTGCGGGGGGTGGCGTTTCCGGTGCCGGGGGTGTGGCCTGCGTTGCTGGTGATGGGGCTGTTGAACAATGCGGTTCCGTTTACGCTGTTCGTGCTGGCGCAGGGGCAGATCACAGGGGCGTTTGCCGCCATCCTGAACGCCACCACGCCGCTGTTCACCGTGATCGTGGCGCATATCGCCACGCGGGATGAACGGATCACGACGGCCAAAGCGGTGGGTTTGGCCTTTGGATTTGGCGGGGTGGTGGTGATGATGGGCGGCAGGGTGGGCGGTGCGGGGCTGGCTGCGCTGATGTGTCTGGGGGCTGCTGTCTGTTATAGTGTGGCGGGCGTGTTTGGGCGCAGGTTCCGGCGCATGGGTGTGGCCCCACTGACCACGGCGTTCGGGCAAGTTGCGGCATCAACGATGCTGATGCTGCCAGTGTGGTTGTGGATGGACGCGCCGTGGCATCTGGGGTGGCCAGGGCTGGGGCCGGCGGCAGCGGTGCTGGGGCTGGCGTCACTGTCCACCGCGCTTGCCTATTTGTTGTATTTTCAACTGCTGGGGTCGGCGGGGGCCACCAACCTTGCCCTGGTCACGTTTCTGGTGCCGGTCAGCGCCACAGTGTTGGGGGTGATGTTTCTGGGCGAAATGTTGCAGGCCTCGCAGATCGCGGGCTTTGCGCTGATCGCCTTGGGCTTGGTCGCAATAGATGGGCGGGTGGCGCGATGGATCGCACGGTAGGCCGGGCGTTGGACGATCAGGATTGGGCGCGCTTGCAGGCCCGCCGAGCAGCACCGTGGTTTTACATCGTCACCACGACGGGCATTGTCTGCCGCGCAGGGTGCCCCGCGCGCTTGGCCTTGCGGGGCAATATGCGGGCTGTGGCATCGGTGGCCGAGGCGGAGGCAGCGGGGTTTCGTCCCTGCAAGCGGTGCAGACCCTTGGGGGCCCGTAACCAAGGCGTGACGGAACCACTGGTGGAGCGCGCTGTTTTACAGTGGTAACATACACCCCCTGAAAGGCGCATCCATGACATTCGTGAAAACTGAAGACGGCACAAACCTTTATGTCCGCGACTGGGGCAGGGGCAAACCCGTCGTTTTGATCCACGGCTGGCCGTTGAGCGGTGATAGCTGGGAAGCGCAGGCGGTGTCGCTGGCAGAGGCTGGTTTTCGGGTCGTCAGTTATGACCGTCGCGGGTTTGGCAAATCGGACCAACCCTATGGCGGTTATGACTACGACACCTTCGCCGATGATCTTGCCGAGGTCATGACCGAACTGGGGCTGGAAGATGTGGCATTGGTCGGCTTTTCCATGGGTGGCGGAGAGATTGCGCGCTACATGTCTCGCCACGGTGGCAGGGGCGTGTCGCGCGCGGTACTGGTGTCGGCGGTTACCCCTTATATGCTGCGGACCCCCGACCGCGATGTGGGGGTCACCATGGAAGATATCGACGGCATCAAAGAAGGCTTGCGCAAAGACCGCCCCGCCTTTCTGCAAGATTTCTTCAAGGCGTTCTATGGCAACGGTCTGCTGAGCGGCGGGGCCAGCAAAGGCGTTCTCGACTGGTCGTTCATGATGGCGATGCAGGCGAGCCCCAGGGCGACACTGGATTGTGTGACAGCCTTTGGAACGACCGATTTCCGCAAAGACATGGCAGCGTTTCGTGTGCCGACTCTGGTGATCCATGGCACCGACGATAAAACCGTGCCGATTGATGCGACAGGGCGCGAGGCTGCGCAGATGATCGCGGGGGCCGAGTTGATAGAATATGAGGGTGCTGCACACGGCATCACCGTCACCCATGCCGACCGCCTGACCCAGGACTTGCTGGACTTTCTGCGCAACTAAGACTTTGGCCGGGTGCAGATATGCGCCCGGCCCCATCCTACCCCCGCCTTAGCCGAACACCGACCAACCGGTTTTTCGGGCCAAAGCTTCGACCGCGAGACTGCCAAGCTGCGAATTGCCGCGCGCATTCAGGCCCGGCGACCAGACCGCAATTGACGCCCGCCCCGGTGCGACGGCGAGAATGCCGCCGCCAACCCCTGATTTGCCGGGCAAGCCGACGCGGTAAGCAAACTCACCCGACCCGTCATAATGCCCGCAGGTCATCATCAGCGCGCAAATCCGGCGGATCCGAGCGGGCGACACCAGACGCGGACAGCCCGGTGCTGCCACCAAAAACCGCCCCGCGCGCGCCAGTTGCGCGCACGACATTTCAATCGCGCAGTGATGCACATAGGTGCCGATGGTCAGGGCCGTCGGGTTTTTCAGGTTGCCGTAGGCGGCCATGAATTCAGCAAGCGCAATGTTGCGGTGCGCGGTAGCAAGTTCCGACAGGGCCACCGCCTTGTTGATGTGAATGTCATCATCTTCGGCGGCCAGACGGATAAAGCGCAACACCTCGGCCAGAATCTCACGCGGCTGGTGGCCGGCAAGGATGGCGTCTGTCACAGCGATAGCCCCTGCATTGACGAAGGGATTGCGGGGGATACCGTCTTCACGCTCAAGTTGCAGGATGGAATTAAACGCAAGGCCAGACGGTTCGCGCCCGACGCGTTGCCAAAGCTGGTCGCCCAAACGCCCCAAGGCGATGGCGAGGGTAAAGACCTTGGAGATGGATTGGATGGAGAACGGGGTGGCCCCGTCCCCTGCGGTCAACGTCTCACCGCTAGGCAAAGCGACTGCGATGCCAAACTGGGACGGGTCAATGCGGCCTAATTCAGGAATGTAATCGGCGACCTTGCCCCGGTCCGGACTTACGGCCATCTTATGTGCGATTTCGTCAAGTATGGCCTGCAAAGCCTGCGGGTCTAAGGCGTCCATTGCAGGAAATTTGCAATCAATCGCAGGCCTGCGCCTTGTGATTTTTCGGGGTGAAACTGGGTGCCGACGATGGTGTCACGCCCCACAATCGCCGTTACCGGCCCCGCATAATCGCAATGCGCCAGCAGATGGACAGGGTCTGTGACGCGGAATTGGTAGGAGTGGACGAAATAGGCATGATTGCCCGTGTGCAGCCCCCTCAGCACCGGATGCGGCTGATCCAGCACCAGATCGTTCCAGCCCATATGCGGCACCTTCAGCCGGGTGTCCGCGGGGGCAATTTTGACCACCTCGCCGCCGATCCAGTCAAACCCGCGGGTGTCAGTATATTCTCGCCCCCATGTCGCCAGCATCTGCATGCCCACACAAATGCCAAGAAATGGCCGCGCGCGGGTGGTGACAGATTCGTCAATCGCCTCAAACAACCCACCAAAATCGCCCAAAGCCTTGCGGCACGCTGGAAACGCCCCGTCACCAGGCAGCACGATCCGGTCGGCGCGGGCGACGTCCTCGGGGTGGGAGGTGACGAGGATGTCACCGCCCCCACCCTCGCCCGCCATGCGCTGAAAGGCTTTTTCAGCGGAATGCAGGTTGCCGCTGTCGTAGTCGACCAGAACCGTCAGGCTCACAGCTTGGGGCCCCGGTGGGGGCACAATTTTTCGACGAAAAATTGCGGTCCCGTCGTCACAGCGCGCCCTTGGTGGTAGGGAGCGCGTTGCCAAGGCGGGGGTCGGAGTCCACCGCCTCACGCAGGGCGCGGGCCACGGATTTGAAGGCGGCTTCGGCGATATGGTGGCTGTTCACGCCGTGGATCAGGTCGATATGCAGCGTGATCCCGCCGTGGGTCGCAAGGGCCTGGAAGAACTCCCGCACAAGCTCGGT
>JANNNF010000187.1:0-2503 GCA_031398405.1 Rhodobacterales bacterium
AATGCTACGGCGGCAGGGGTAAGCGGAACGCGATGTGTGCGGCTCATTTTGATGCCGTCGGCGGGGAAAACTCACAAGGCTTTGTCCAAATCAATTTTCGACCATGCCGCGCCCCTGAATTCGCCAGATCGGGCGGCAGTCAATGCTGCAAACTCCAAAGCCCGCGCACCGAAGCCTTCCCGCGCGCGCAGGGAGGCAAACGATATCGGGGCATCGTCTAGCGCAACGGCGGGGTGATTTTCGCCTTTCGCCACCTTGAACGCGGCGGGAAAAGTTCTTTGAGGTTGCCAGCCCAGCGCGCCGGGTTATCACCCGTTCGGTGGCCGGATACGGTTGCCCATGATAGCACAGCCTCAATCCGGCCCCTGACACGGTTTGCAGTGACAGTCTTGTCCGTCCAGATCGGTTGCAGTGCCCGCAGCACGTCCTGCACTTGAATGTCGGAAACCATCAGCCCGCCAAGGGTAGGCTTCGCGTAGGTTTCCAAGGTAGCGCGGCATTGGCCCCGATGCTTTTCGTTCTGGAAGCCGTCCAAGTTTGCGGAAAGGTAACGATCCATCGCGTCGGCAAGGGTAAGCCCCCGGCCCCGTGGTGGGGAATTTGCCGCCCACATGGATGGCCAGCTTAACGTCTAGCGGTCCCAGTGCCGTCGCAACCCATGATTATTGCATAATACCCATCTACCTACCTATCAAAGACCATGCGACACGGACATATCCGACAGACAAATCCTTCCGCTGATGCCATTCGGGCGCGCATAGCCGCGTTCTGTGATTGGTTTCAGGTAGAACCCTCAAAACTAAGGGTCCGTTTGGGCACGATCTGCTCAACGTATGGATTACCGAGAACGGTGCCTCATCGACTGGGTCCTTTTCGGCGACCATAAATGCCTCGCCGCTGTCTAGGGGAAAAGTTTGCGCTTGAGGCGGCGCTGGTCGGAGTGCTGCAACAGTTCGATGAAGCGGAAAGGCGACTGTCGCTCGACACTATTACGGGGAGCACAGCTGGCGAGACAATTGAGCAAGTGAGCATGGACGTGTGTTCGTACAAAGAATGCAGCAGCAGCGCCCGCGACAGCGCCGGATAGGTGAGCCACCCAGGGCACGCCAGATTGACCCCGCAGGGCGCCCCGGAAAATCTGGGCGTGCTACAGTTTGTCTTGCAACGCAATCTTGGCCCCAGTTACAGCGCACCGATAGACAGCATCGCGTGCGCCAACATTTAGTGGTTGTTACCCTGCCTCGCCCAAGCCGCTGACTTCATGCCGCTATGTCGGACAAAGTCACCGACCAATGCTTACAACCGAGAGAAGCGACACATCCAGAGGACAGAGCTGCTTATCGTTCCAGTGATGACTCGGTGATGACCTGCGACACCAACCTGACCCAGCTACTGAGTCTGGACGTTCCTAAGCTGTTGAAATACTTAGGGAGAGTGGTGGAGCCAGGGAGGATCGAACTCCCGACCTCTTGAATGCCATTCAAGCGCTCTCCCATCTGAGCTATGACCCCGTTAGATTACACGATGTTGGGCACATCGTGACCGTCGCAGTGCGCGCTGTTTAGGGGAGGGAGCGCGGGGGTGCAAGTGGTAAATTGCATCCCCGTGCAGCCTGTCCGACAGCGTCAGACTTCTTCCTCATCCCCTGCCACATCGGCCAGATCGTCCAGCGAAACGGTGTCGTCCGCGTCGTCCTCCAGCAGATCATCGTCAATTTCGGCGTCGTCGGTGACGCCTGCCTCGAGCAGATCGTCATCCGCTTCCAGATCTTCGACCAGCACTTCATCATCCTTTTCGGGCACGACACGGCTGATCACAGCCGCGGCCATCTTGCGACGAGCCGATTCAATATCTACGACCTCGCCCGTGTAGGGGCTGACGATCGGCGAGCGGTTCAGGTCGTAAAAGCGTTTCCCGGTGGTCGGGCAAGTACGCTTCGTGCCCCATTCTTGCTTGGGCATGGTGGTCCCTTCACAGGCTGTATTTGCGATGCAACCCGCCGCTTGCCACAGCCACGGGGCGGTGTCAAAGGCTTTTGCTTAGGCTGACAGGTGGCTATGCTGAGGACGCCGTTCAAGGGGAATATATGCCGGTTTTGCCAGGGGTGCCTCCCGTTGAGGTTCATTTGAAACGATCTGCGCGGGCGCGGCGATTCTCGCTGCGGGTCAGTCGCATGGATGGAAGGGTGACGCTGTCGGTGCCGGTGCGGGCGCGCGAGGCTGAGGCGATGGCCTTTTTATGCGGGCAGGAGGCCTGGCTGCGCGCGACCTTGGCCGCCTTGCCGGTGCCAGCGGGTTTGGTGGGGGTTGGGTCGGTGATCCCGGTGGAAGGGCGGTTACTGACGATTGCGCCGGGAACGGGGCGCGCGATCAAGGTTGAGGGCGATGCGCTGCTGGTGCCGGGCGATTCTGCGGTGGTGGGCGCGCGGGTGATGGCGTGGCTGCGAGTGATGGCGCGCGACAGGCTGGCTGCTGCGTCCACCCATTATGCGGGGCTTTTGGGG
>JANNNF010000082.1:0-10841 GCA_031398405.1 Rhodobacterales bacterium
AGGCCGCCCGGTGAATGTCGAGATCACCAGCACTGATGTGATCCATTCATTCTGGGTGCCGCGCCTTGCGGGCAAGCTGGACGCAATCCCCGGTCATGTGAACGTGCTGCGTCTCGAGGCCGCTCATCCGGGCATATATGACGGTCAAAGTGCTGAATTCAGCGGGCGCGGTTACCGAGAGCATCTGTTTAAAGTCGAAGCCCATGATGCCGCATCATGGGACATATTCTTGGCGGAAGGCACACCATGACCAATCCTGCATCGCCAAAACGCGGCACAGCCTTGCGCCTGCATCGGGCGCTTGCGCGGATATGGGGGTCCGATCCGCGGCTACGCGGCTGGTTCACCACCAATAACAACAACGACATTGGCACCTTGTTCCTGATCGTTGCCACCTCTTTCTTTGTGATTGGCGGCATACTTGCCATGCTGATCCGCGCACAGCTGGCCACGCCGGACTCGGCGTTCATGGAGCCCCAAGTCTACAACCAGATCTTTACGATGCATGGCACCGTGATGATGTTTCTGTTCGCCATTCCATTTTTTGAGGCGATGTCGATGCTGCTGCTGCCGGGCATGCTGGGCACGCGTGATCTGGCGTTTCCCCGCCTTGGGGCCTACGGCCTTTGGGTCTATATCTTTGGCGGTTCTGCCGTGATCATCGCCATGCTGATGGGTCTGGCGCCGGATGGCGGTTGGTTCATGTATCCGCCGCTGTCGTCTGCTGCGTTTTCGCCGGGGATCGGGGCCGACGTCTGGCTGCTGGGCATAACGTCAATCGAAGTGTCCGCAATTGCGACGGCTATCGAGGTGATCGTAACCGTTCTACGCTACCGCGCGGCGGGGATGAGCCTGTCGCGGATGCCGATCTTTGCCTGGTACATTCTGGTGGTGTCGGTGATGATTCTGACGGCATTTCCGCCGATGATCCTTGGGTCATTGCTGCTGGAGGTGGAACGCGCGCTCGACTGGCCGTTCTTTCAGGTGAAGAACGGCGGCGACCCACTGTTGTGGCAGCACCTGTTCTGGCTGTTCGGTCACCCCGAGGTTTACATCATCTTTCTGCCCGCTGCGGGCATGATCGCCACCATCTTGCCGGTGATGGCACGCACCAATCTGCTGGGCTACGGCTGGGTCGTGGCAGCGGCGGTATCACTGGCGGTGCTCAGCTTTGGCCTATGGGTCCACCACATGTTCACCACCGGCATCCCGCACATGGGGCTGGCGTTTTTCTCGGCTGCGTCGACGCTTGTCGCGGTGCCCACGTCAGTGATGATCTTTTCGTGGATCGGCACCCTGTGGAAGGGGCGCGCCCGGATGGAATTGCCGATGCTGTGGATCATGGGGTTTTTTGCGACCTTTGTGATCGGCGGGCTGACCGGGGTGATGCTGGCCGTAGTGCCGTTCAACTGGCAGGTCCACGACACGCATTTCGTGGTGGCGCATCTGCATTACGTGCTTATCGGCGGCTATGTCTTTCCGATGGTGGCCGCGATCTATTATTTCCTGCCGCTGCTGACTGGAAGCACGCGTTTTTTCAGGCTGGGCGAAGTGGCGTTCTGGCTGGTGGTGCCGTCGTTCCACATCACGTTTCTTGCGGTGCATATGGCGGGGCTGCTGGGGCAGCGTAGGCGCACCTGGACCTATGACGCGGGGCAGGGGTGGGAGACACTGAACCTTGTGGCGTCTATCGCGTCGTTTGTGATGGCCATCGGCTTTGCACTGGTCATCCTGGATGTGGCGGTGAATGCGTTTGTCGCCGTGCGCGGGCGGCGCAATCCGTGGGGGGCGGGTACGCTGGAATGGGCTGCGGCGATACCTTCGCCGGCTTACGGCTTTGCATCGATCCCGATCGTGCGGGGCCGCTATCCGCTGCACGACGACCCCGATCTTGCGCTGCGCATTGCGCGGGGCGAGGGGTATCTTGGTGACGTATCGCGCAATCGGCGCGAGGCCCTGATCGTGACGACCGCGCGGGGCGAGCCATCGCAGATAGTCGTGCTGCCGGGCAATTCTGTGCTGCCTTTTCTGCTGGCGGTGGTCACCAGCACCTCGTTTCTGGCACCCCTGTTCGACGCCTACATCATCGCGGGTCTTGCGCTGGGGGGCGTGGTCGCGCTGGCGGTTGTCTGGGCATGGGGTCTGGGCGCGCGTGTCGACGAAGGGCTGGTTGACGCAGGGCATGCCGCGATGCTGCCGCTGGCATCTGAACGTCCCGACCCGCCGGGCTGGTGGGGATCGTTGTTTTTATTGCTGGCAGACGGGGTGCATTTCGGATCATTGCTGTTCGGCTATGCGTTTCTTTGGACAGTGGCCCCGAACTGGCCGCCGCAATCCTATCTTCAGCCTGACCTATGGCGCGTGGCGCTGGCGCTGGGCGGCGCGTTGGCGCTCGCGGCGGGGCCGCGTCTTGCGGTGCGCGCGATAGGGCGCGGTCTTGCTGCATGGCCCGCCTTGGGCCTTGGAGTCGCTGGTGCCTTGGCGTTGAGCGCCGCTGCCGCAACGGTGATGCTGGATCGCCCCAACCCCGCTGACCATGCGTTTGATGCAACGCTGTGGCTGCTCGCGGGACATGTCGGGCTTCACACAGTCCTGACCATGATCATGCAGGGCTACCTCATGGCACGGGTTGCAGCAGGCTATGCCTCGCCCCGTCGCATCGGCGAAGCGCGGATCGTGGCGTTGTGGGCAGACTTCACCGCCGCCACCGGGCTGGTCGCGTTGGCTGCGGCGTGGTTGCCGGGGGCGTTCGGATGATGGAAATTCTGCGCCTTTCGCTGCCCATTTCTCTCTGGATTACCGGGTTCAGCGCCGTTTATGCCCTGCAGGGCTTGGCATGCTCGCGGCACTGGCCCACTGACATGGATGCGCGGCCCGTTCTGCTGGCCGCCTGGTTCGTCGCGGTTGCTGTGCAGGTGCTTTGCCTGATGGCCTTGCTGTACGCGCCATCGCGGTCCCGGTTCATCCAATCGACGGCCCTGGCGATAGCGGGGTCAGCGGTGATTGCGGCCATTTGGACGATGATGCCCGTGCTGGCTGTATCCGTCTGTCAGTGATCCCGGGCGGTTGTCTGGCAACATAGGCTGAGGTTGCCTCGGGGATTTTACCGGGGTTTCCCGGGACTGCGCCATCTATCGCGGCTAAAACAACGAGCCTGCACGGTCCGTTATTTCAGTTTGGTTTTCAGCAGGATTACGTTTTTCCGCGATCAGGACCGCCAATTTGGAAACCAGATCGGCTGCAACGTAGGGTTTGATGAATACGACAATGTCGGGAAAACGCATGGCCAGTTCGGGGGGGATGCCTACCCCTGATTGAATGATCAATGGAATATTAGCATCCAGAAGCAGCGTTGCGACCGGTGTTATGTCACCGTCCGTCAAATTGAAGTCCAGAATTGCGGCGGTGATCGGTCGCGTTTCGATCAGCGCTAGTGCGTTTTCAACGCTGGCGACCGGCCCCGCCACTTCGCCCCCTGCATCCTCGACCGCCAGTGCCAAGTCCATGGCGATGAAGATCTGGTCTTCGGCCACAAGAACAAGAGCACCCGTCAGCACCGCTTTGCCTCCTGTTTGTGAGAATACTTGTCCATAGGCAGAAATGCCCTACAAAGCAAGGTGTTCCAGGGTTGCGGTAAAATTTGCTGTCAATCCGTCAGTGTCCCAGATGAACGCCAGACTGCCATGAAGCTGACCTTCAATACTGTTCCGGGCCAAAAGACTGCCGAAGCCTTCTTTGGTGGGCGGCCCAAGCACTGATGGCCCACCCTGTTCTTGCCAGGACAACGAAACTTCATTCTTTTTGATGACCCATGAAATCTTGATGTGACCTACTGGTGTTGAGAACGCGCCGTATTTTGCAGCATTGGTGGCCAGCTCGTGCAAGACCAGCGCCATTGCTGTGGTGGCTTCCGTCCCCAGGATGACCTGCGGTCCCTCCACCACCACACGACTGTTGTCATAATCGGATGCGGCATCGGTATAAGGCTCCACAATCGCCCGAACGAGATCCTGCAGCGTCGTTTCGCGCGATACACCGGACGTGGGTTTGCTTATTCTGATAAGAGCATGCGCCTTGGCAAGTGCCGAAATCCTTCCGCGAATTGTTTTGGCCAAATCTGCTGCTGTCAAAGCCGTGCGCGCACTAAGCGACACCATGCCGCCAATGATGGAAAACAGGTTTTTTACCCGATGATCCATTTCTTTCAGCAAAAGGTCCTGCAGCTTTTCGCTGAGTCTCTTGTCTTCCACGTCTGTGTTCGTGCCAAACCAGCGGACGATCTTGCCGCTTTCGTCGCGAATGGGCTGGGCTCGTGACAAGAACCAACGATAGGTTCCATCTGCGCCACGCAGTGGGAACGTGTCTTCCCACACTTCGCCTGTGCTAATGCAGTGATTAAGGTGTTTGACCACACGGTCGACTTCGGCAGGATCATGGACACTGCGCCAGCCTTGGCCTTTCATATCATCAAGAGACGTATTCGTGTAATCGAACCAGCGCTGATTGAACCAAAAAATATACCCGTTTGCGTCCATGATCCAGGCAAGTTGTGGAATGGATTCCGCAAGCGCGTGGAATTGTTTTTCGGTTTCACGAATTCCAGCTTCAATTTTGTCGCGCAGCGTGACGTCCACGAAGGTGCAGACCACGCCGGTAATGACGCTGTCGACTGTCCTATACGGGCGGATGCGCATTTCGAATGACATAGTGGCATCCTTCAGCGTCACCGGTCTGGTGGTCGGCGTCAGGGTTCGCAACACGGATTTGACATCAATCGCCAAAGTCGAACAATCCAGCAGACTGACAATCTCGGTGATTGGTCTGCCAATATCGGTATCCCGGACACTGAAGATATCGGCAATGCCCCGCGTGAAATTGTTGATCCGCAACTGTTCATCTAAAAACAACGTAGCAATGTCAGTGCTTTCTAGCAGATTTTTAATATCGCTGTTCAGATGGGTCAGCATTTCATTCTTGCCGATCATCTCGACGTTGATCGTCTGCAACTCTTCGTTGATCGACTGCATTTCCTCTTTCGAGGTTTCAAGTTCTTCATTGGATGATTGCAGTTCTTCGTTGACGGACTGGTATTCTTCGTTTGACGATTTCATTTCCTCATTCGTGACTTCCAGTTCGTCAATCGTCGACATCAACTGCGCACGGGTGGTGCGCAACTCTTGTTCCAACGCCTGAATAGCGTCCTTAGAAGCTTTCGTTTTTTGCGCTTTCGTCTCGGCGGGGGCTGCTCTGCCACTGTCTTGAAAGGCCAAGACGATGTATTCCGCCGCTTCGCCTATCGGTTCCGCGATCAGCGTGATCATATTCGGCAGCCCCAAATGCCGCAGCGGTATGTCGCGCTGAAGAGCCGGTGCGTTGGACGCCAATACATCTTGCAAAATCGTCCGCACAGAGGCGCGCAGCGGTTTTCGCAAAATATCAAACAAAGCAAAACTCGGTGTGCCAGCCGCAGGCTCTAAATATGGGCCCATTGCCCCACCTGAAAAACTGACAATCTGTTGGTTCCGGTCAACCACAATGTGGGGCGGATAGTATTTCTCCATCGCCCGGCGGGCGTTCTTGTCGATCCGGTCACCATAGCCGGTCACGGGTGCCGCAGGCACCGGCTTGGTTTCGCCAGCAGCGCTGCGCATAAGCAGCTCTGGCAAAACCGTGCCATTGGTCTCACGACGCTGAAATATGCGGTTTTTCTTGTCTGTAGCGCTGAACAACCTGGCGGTGCGGGTCACGGATTCGGAAGATCCCAGAAACAGCCGCCCATTGGGCTTCAGCGCGTAGTGAAAGCTGCGCATGACGCGGTCCTGCATCATCGGGTCGATATAAATCAAAAGATTGCGGCAAGAGATCAGGTCAAGTTTGGAAAATGGCGGGTCTTTGATAATGCTATGCGGCGAAAATACGCACATTTCGCGAATTTCCGGCGCGATGACCGCTTCATTACCGTGCAATTTGAACCACCGCTCCAGACGTTCTGGCGACATTCCGGCAATGGGCAACTGATAGCGACCCAGCCGCGCCGCTGCAATGGCACGGTCGTCAATGTCGGTGCCGAAAATCTGGACTTTCGGCTTTGCACGCCGGGTGCCGATCGCTTCACGCAGTAATATGGCGATGGTGTAGACTTCATGCCCGGTCGCACACCCTGGCACCCAGACGCGAACGGTCTCATCTGCACCTTTGTTGGCAACAAGGCCTTTTAGAACCGTTTCATTCAAAGCATCAAAGGCGGTGGGATCGCGAAAGAATTGCGTAACCCCGATCAACAGTTCCTGAAACAATTGGTCCAGTTCTTCCGGCTGATCGCGGACCCTTTCAATGTAGCCTTCGGTGGTTTCAATCTGCAACACCTGCATCCGACGCTGCAACCGTCGCAGCAGTGTCTTCTCCTTGTATTGCAGAAAGTCATGTCCGGTCCTTGCCCGCAACGCGCCGAAAATCGTCGCAATGCGTTGGGTGGCATCGGTTCTTGTGCCACTGCCGTCTTTGCTGGCCGACACAGACTGCAGGTGTTTTCGATATTCGATCAGCCGCGCAGGCATGGCCTCGACCGCCAGCACTTCATCAACCTGCCCGGATGCAGCGGCACTTTGCGGCATGCCCGGCAAGGCATGGCTGTCGTATTCGGCTTGGGCGAGTGTAAGTCCGCCGTTTTCCCTGATCGCGGCGGACCCCAGTGTGCCATCGCTTCCGGTCCCTGACAGGATGATGCAAATCGCGTTCTCGCCCTGATCGGCGGCGAGCGACTGTAGAAAGGTGTCGATTGGTCGCCGAGTGTGGCGTGGCGGTGCAGGTTTGACGATCTGAAGGCGTCCGCCACTGATCGTCATTGTCGCGTCTGGCGGAATGACAAAGACGGTGTTGGCCGTTACCTGCACCCCGTCAACAGCCTCGATCACCGGCATTGATGTTGATTTTCCAAGAAGGTCGGCCAGCATACTTTTATGGTCAGGTGACAGATGCTGGACAAGGACATAAGCGATTCCGGTATCCGGACCGGAGCTGGCAAAAAAGCTGCGGAACGCCTCCAGACCACCGGCTGATGCGCCAATGCCAACAATCAAAGGTGCCGCGGGACCAGATGCCAAGCCTGTCGAAGACACACCCGGCGTGTTGGCAGATTTAGGTGACTTTTTTTCCATCGCGGAGTCGCACCATTTTTTGGGCTGCGGGTTGGCTTAAGCTGAGGCTCGCGTTCTGTTTTAGTTAGGCGAATGAACGCCCAGAGTCGACGCCTTTTGGGTCGCGATCGCAGAGAGAAAGACGAAGTGCTGGAGGCCCGGGGGGCTGTTGCGAAGACCTGTGGTCAAGACCCGATCAGTTAGTCACATAGCTAGGGTGGCACGCTTGTCCAGAACGGGATGCAAAACCAGTCTGCGCCGTCGCGACACCACGCCCGGCAGGTGGGGTTCGACATTCGGCCAGTGGGCTGCGCGGCATTTTGCTTGCGGCACCAGTGGGCGCGGGTTTGATCTGGGAACCATTTGATCGTCGAAACGTTGGGTAGAGGGGCGATATTGCTCCAGTTTCAAGGAAACGTTCACCATGATCCGTATCCAAAATTCAGGTTTTGTTGCCGCGCTGGCCGTCAGTATGATGTTTGCAGCAGGCACAGCCCAAGCCGAAATGATGAAGTTTACGACTGAAATGACCGGTGCTGCCGAAGTGCCGCCAACCGATAGTGCCGCGACGGGCACCGCTGAGGTAACTCTTGATACCGAAGCGAAAACGGTGACTTGGGTCTATACCCACGAAGGTCTGAGCGGTGACATGACCGCGGCGCATATCCACGGGCCCGCAACCGCAACCGAAACCGCCGGACCGGTTATCGACACATCGGGTGAAACGATGACGGGCTCGGGTCCGATCACCGATGAACAGGCGGCCGAACTGATGGCAGGCAAGTACTACTTCAACGTCCATACGGAAAAGTTCCCCGATGGCGAAATTCGTGGTCAACTTGCGCTGACGCAGTAGCGACCGGTATCTGCGCACGCGCCGCTGACTTGCGGCGCGTGCGCGCCCCCAGGGATTAACCTGCAAACGGAACCCTAAGACTTCAATTGCGTTAATTGATTGAAGCAGGTGAGAGGCATATCAATCAGACCTGACGGCACAAGGAACAGAGCGGTTTTTCTGATTTCACGCCCTGACCAACGAAACGGTAGTCGAGCCTTTACCCCGTCTGCTTGTCACCTGCTTCACTTATGGTCCACGCCGTTATGGATTCTGCTTATAACAGTGATCGACGTTGGGTGCTGATATGGTCATCACACCATCGCGAAGGTTCGCAGAATGTGGCTCCGGCGAGATATGACGATGGATATGCGGCATATGTCCCACATACTTTCCCAGCTGCAGCCATTACGGTTGCCGCGTCTTGGGCACCACTCGCCAAATCTTGTTGCCCACATCGTCTGCAACCAGCAGCGCCCCGGATCGGTCGAACACAACCCCCACAGGCCGACCCATCGCATCGCCGTCGCCGCTCAGAAAGCCCGCAAGAATATCCTGCGGCGGTCCGGTCGGCGCACCATCATTGAACGGCACGAAGACCACCTTGTAGCCTGATGGCGGTTCACGATTCCATGAGCCGTGCTGACCGACGAATGCCCCACCCGAATATTTGGCTGGAAACAGGGTGCCGGTGTTGAACGCCAGACCCAGCGACCCGGTGTGTGCGCCAAGTCCATAGTCTGGCGTGATTGCACTCGCCACCAGATCGGGGCGCGGCGGCTGTGCGCGGTCGTCAACCGTCTGGCCATAGTAACTGTAGGGCCAGCCATAAAACCCGCCATCGCGAACCGAGGTCATGTAGTCTGGCACCAGATCACTGCCGATTTCATCGCGCTCGTTCACCGCGACCCACAAGGCGCCGCTGTCAGGTTGCCACGCCAGCCCGTTGGGGTTGCGCAAACCCGACGCGAATACGCGTGTTGCCCCATTGGCAAGGGTGACTTCCAAAACAGCCGCGCGGTTTTCCTCGGCGGGCATCCCATTTTCGGCCACATTGCTGTTCGACCCGACCGTCGCGTACAGTCGTGTCCCATCCGGGCTGGCGATCAGGTCCTTGGTCCAGTGATGGTTGATCGGGCCTGCAGGCAAGGGAGCGACTGTCGTACCAGTTGCCTCGATGCTTGTTGCACCGGTCACATAGGGAAAGGCAACAATTGCATCCGTGTTCGCCACGTAAAGCGTGTCTCCGATCAGAGCCATGCCGAACGGCGAGTGCAGGTTGTCCAGAAAAACTGTGCGTAGTTCGGCTTTACCGTCCTTGTCTGCATCACGGACAAGCGAAATACGATCCGCGCTGGGCACGCCCGCACCAGCCCGCGCCATGACACGTCCCATTATCCAGCCTCTCAGGCTGAACTTGGCGTCAGCTTTCGCCGGAGCGTTGCTTTCTGCCACAAGCACGTCGCCGTTGGGAAGAACATGCAGCCAGCGCGGGTGATCAAACCCGCTTGCAAATTCATTGACCGAGAGATCGTCGGCGGCAATCGGTGTCGTTCCAGCCGACCAGCCGACTGCCGGGGCTATGTTGACTGTCGGGATCAAGCCAGGGTTTGGTGCGGGCAAAACAGGGCTTTCGCCATAGCCTTCGGCCACTGAAACGGTTGCCCGTTCGCAGGAGGTCAACACCACACCCGTCAAAACCAAACCAGCGACCACGCCGCTGCCAAGCAAGATTTTCAACATACGTTACCCATCCACTATCGAGCGGGGCGACGACTTCATCCGCCGCCCCGAATGTTTCAAAATCCTCGAACGCTGCATCCGTAAGGTTTAGTGGTGGTGTTCGGGCAATGCCTTGACTTGATCCTTGGTCCAAGTCGTCGTTGCATGCACCTCGCCGTCCTCGTCACGCATGAACGTCAACTGGCTGGTGGTAAGTGCAACCTGTTTTGCGCCGATACCAAGAAAACCACCAACATCAACGATCACTTGGGTGGTAGCGCCCATCCCGTGAACATGTGACACAGTTCCGATTTTTTGATCTTCGGCACCGTAGACGACGGCATTGAGCAAGGTTTCCTCATTGAGTTCGCTGTCGACAAGCAATGCGTGGGATGAATGATCCATTTGGCAGGTCTCCTTGGGTTCAGACAAGAGCGAAGAGTCTCTCGTGACCAACGCGCAAATCCAGATTGCGTTCCACCTTTGCCGCAGCAAAACAAGATATAGCCACCTCGTGAGACAGGCATAGCCGAAATTAAAAGGGGGTATTCACATGTCCCTGTGCGCAGAAGTTGCACGGCATAACCAATCGGATCGTCATGTGCCAATAGCGTTGATCCATGGCGCGCTTTACGCAAGTCTTTGGTGGTCCGTTTTGGGATTTTGCGGCTCGGCTGGGTATGTGTCGGGACGGGCACTGGATCAGGCAATTCGTTTCAGAGACAGTGGTGACCGCGAGGCACCATCACCGTTTCATTGGGCACGAAGAGGAGGTCAGTCCACACCGTACTCCAGCATCCTCTCCAGACCTTCGGTCAGGAACTCGCCCACTTCCGGATGGCCAAGCAGATAGCGGCTGACAAGCCCCTCATGCTGTTGGCGGGCGAGCGCTTTGGTCGCCTTCCATTCCTCGGGTTCCGCATCGCCGCGACCGGCACTGATTTCGATCTTTTCGGTTCAGGTCGAACCGCAAGGCTGGTGATGGCTCAGGCCAGCAGCGCCACCAGCGCCAGCGCGGCGTCTTTTGACGAGGCCGGGTTCTGCCCGGTGATCAGTTTGCAGAAAATGCCAAGCGTCACGTTCTACGGCCAACTTGGTTTGTCTATCTGCCTTGACCCCGCCGCCACCACCAATAACATCGCCGTCAG
>JANNNF010000196.1:0-2607 GCA_031398405.1 Rhodobacterales bacterium
CGCCGCGAACAGGTGCAGGGGTAAAGCAGATCATCGCGCCATAACTGGTCCAGTGCAACCGCATAGGCAGGCAAGCGGGCCGACTGCCGCATGACCGGACCGTCCCAGCCAAGGCCCAGCCACCTCAGATCATCACAGATCGCCTGTTCCCATTCGGGTCTGGCACGGCTGCGGTCAATATCCTCGATCCGCAGCAGAAACTGACCCCCCGATTGCCGCGCCAGATCATGCGCCACCATGGCCGCATAGGCGTGCCCCAGATGCAGCGGCCCGGTGGGCGAGGGCGCAAACCGGGTGAGAACCTTGGCCATCCTAGCCAAGCCAAGCCATGAATGCCTCTTTTGCCCGGTCAGTGTAGGCTTTGTAGCGGTCCTTGCGGCCCTTGCGGCCGCCCTTGGCGTCAATCGGCGGGAACAGCCCGAAGTTGATGTTCATCGGCTGAAACGTCTTTGCCTCTGCGCCGCCGGTGATGTGGGTGATCAAGGCCCCCATGGCTGTGTCAGGTGGCGGCGGGGGCAACACGCTGCCCAGAAGTTCCGCAGCCGCCATCCGCCCCGCCAGCAACCCCATGGCAGCGGATTCCACATACCCCTCTACCCCGGTGATTTGCCCGGCAAAGCGGATGTGCGGGTGCGATTTCAAGCGCATCTGATCGTCCAGCAAGGTGGGTGAATTGATGAACGTGTTGCGATGGATGCCGCCAAGCCGCGCAAAAGTGGCCTCCTGCAACCCCGGAATCATTTTGAAAACAGCGGTTTGCGCGCCGTACTTCATCTTGGTCTGAAACCCCACGATGTTGTACAGCGTGCCGAGCTTGTTATCGCGGCGCAGCTGCACCACGGCATAGGGTTTTGGCCCGCCGTGACCGTTGGTCAGCCCGACCGGCTTCATCGGCCCAAAGCGCAAGGTTTCACGTCCGCGTTCGGCCATCACTTCGATCGGCAAACAGCCGTCGAAATATCCCGCCGTCTCGCCCTCATGAAACTCGGTCTTGTCGGCCGCCAAAAGCGCGTCGATGAACGCATAATACTGATCCCGGTCCATCGGGCAGTTCATGTAGGCCGTCTGTTCTTCCTCGGTCTCACCCTTGTCATAGCGGCTCTGCATCCAGGCCACCGACATATCGACGCTTTCGGCGTAGACGATGGGTGCTATGGCGTCAAAGAACGCAAGCGCGTCCGCCCCGGTTGCCCCCCGGATGCTCTCGGCCAAGCTGCCGCTGGTCAAAGGTCCTGTTGCTATGATCCAATGGCCAGATGAAGGAAGGGTTGTAACCTCCTCATAATCAACAGAAATAAGTGGGTGAGCCAATAGTTTTTCTGTAACACTCTCGGCAAAGGGATCGCGGTCAACCGCCAAGGCCCCGCCTGCAGGCAAGCGGTGCTGCTGCGCCATTTCCATTATCACGCCGCCCGCAGCCCGCATTTCCCAATGCAAAAGACCCACGGCGTTGCGTTCATCATCATCTGACCTGAACGAATTGGAACAGACCATTTCCGCCAGCATGCCCGTGCGATGCGCAAATGTGCCGACTTTGGGGCGCATTTCATGGATCACCACTGGCACGCCCATTTGCGCCGTCTGCCAAGCGGCCTCGGACCCGGCCATACCGCCGCCGATGATGTGCAAAGTCTCAGTCATGTTTTGGTCTTTCACTTGACTCATATATCCCGGGGGCCGGGGGGCTGGCCCCCGGCACTGCAGTCCGCGAGACGTTCAGATATCGCGCTTGAACAGCGCAGCACGCTCACTGGCCACCAGAACCTCTCGGTCGCCGATGAAATAGCCCAGTTCTTCGGCCTTCAAGAAGAACCCATTCGCCGGCAAACCGCCATTGACCTTTCCCGCGCACAGCGCCGCCCGCAAGGGTCGCCCGGTTCGCGAGTCCACCTCCATCAGCGTCTCAAGGGCGGCGGTCAATTGCCCCATCCGCCAGCCCAAGTCACGGGCCAGCGCGCCGTAAGTCATGGTCTGGCCAGTTGCCGCCAGCCCTTCTAGCCGGATTTCCAGTTCATTCATCGGCTTGTTCGGCCACACGGGCCACCGATACCACCATCTCATCGCCGCCAGTGTTGAACACCTTCACCCCACCCGCGCTTCGCGAACGGAAGGAAATCTGCGCCACCGGCACCCGGATCGACTGGCCAGTACTGGTCGCCAGCATGATCTGATCGCTCAGATCCACCGGGAAGGATGCGACCAACGGCCCGCCGCGCATCGCTCCGTCCATTGCCTTGACGCCCATACCGCCACGGCCCCGCACCGGATAATCGTGGCTGGAGCTGAGTTTGCCGGAACCCGAGGTGGAAATCGTCAAAATCAGATCCTCCGCCGCCGACATTTCGGCGTAGCGTTCGGTGGACAACTGCCCAGCCTCGACCGCTTCCTCCTCATCAGCTTCAACCTCTTCCTCGACAGCCCCCGAGATCAGACGACGCTGTTTGAGATAGGCCTCGCGCTCGGCAGGATCAGCCTCGAAATGCCGAATCACCGACATCGACACGACGCGGTCGCCCTCCGCCAGCCGGATCCCCCGCACCCCGGTCGAGCCGCGCGATTTGAACACGCGAATCTCGGTGGTGGAGAACCGGATCGCCCGGCCCAAGG
>JANNNF010000225.1:0-2927 GCA_031398405.1 Rhodobacterales bacterium
GCCACCTCCGCATCAGATAGAGTGCTGGTCGTGATCACATGTGCTGTGGCATCGTACTCGGCGATTGTCATGGCAATATCTTGTGCGACCAAAGACTCGCTGACAAGCACGAGATAGTTTGATGCATAAACAGCAGGTTCAAACACGGATTCGACAGTTGTCATGTACACCTTGAGACTCCGTTCTAAAATCTGACCATGGAACCAAATCAGATTGCATGCATTAATCTATGACATAGAGGGACCATTTTCTGCATGACAGTTCCTTGCGCTAAATGTCCGTTGCGAAAGCAGCCCCTGTTCATCCCGATGGAACCGGATGAGGTGGGCTTCATGGAAAAGTTCAAGAAGGGAGAACTGACCGTCGCGGCAGGCACGACCATTTTGATGGAAGGGTCGAACAGTCCGCAACTTTACACCGTATTCAGTGGCATGGGCACGCGGTACACCACGCTGGAAAACGGGCGTCGGCAGGTGATAAACTTTCTGTTTCCCGGCGATTTCATAGGCTTGCAGGCCAGTTTGATGGGCGAGATGAAACACTCGGTGGAATCCAGCACCTCGATGGTGCTGTGTGCCTTCAAGCGGGATGATCTGTGGAACTTATTTCGCGCCCAGCCGAACCGTGCCTATGACCTGACGTGGATCGCGGCGGTAGAGGAACATTTCCTTGGCGAAACCATAGCAACTTTGGGCCAGAGGGATGCTGCTCAACGGATCTCTTGGGCTTTTTTGCGAATCGCATCGCGGGTGCGTTCAGTGGGTTTGGGCAGCACGGGGCCCGAAGGCACCACAGTGCCCCTGCCGTTTCGTCAGCAAGATCTGGCCGATGCTTTGGGGCTGTCTTTGGTCCACACCAACAAGACACTTGCGCGGCTGCGCGACCGCAAGCTGGCATCTTGGCAAGACGGCATCCTGCATGTGCCCAACCACGCGGCTTTGGCGGCAATAGCCATGGTTGAACCAGACCCTGAAGAAAAACGCCCAATCCTATGAGGCCACACTCGACAAGGGACGGTCAGTACGGGTCAGTCGCGGGTGCAGCGTCAAGTGGGGCGATGATCCCTGTCAGTTGAAATGACACGCCTTCAGGCAGGAAATCCAACGTGGCCGACCCGTCAAAATAGGACGCAACAATCCGTTCAATCAAAACGCTGCCAAAGCCCCGCCGATTTGGCACAGCCACCACAGGCCCCCCCGATTCACGCCAGAAAAACGAAAGAGTATGATTGGCACCTACCGTCCAGTGAATGGACACCGTTCCATCAGGCCCGGTCAGTGCGCCGTATTTGGTGGCGTTGGTCGCAAGTTCGTGCAGCGCCAGTGACAGACCCAAGCCCTGGCGCCCGTTGATCGCAGCCACGGGCCCGTTAATAACAAAACGCCCCTCACCCGTGCGATGCGGCAGCAATGCGGCTTCAACCACCTCGGCTATGTCCATCTGTTCCGTGTTGGACCGGGTCAGAATATCTTGTGCATTCGCAAGCGCCCTCACCCGGCCCTGCAAAATCTCGCGGCCCTGCTGCACGGTAAGGGCCTGTCGAAAGGTCTGGCTGATCAAAGACTGCACCATCGCAAACGCGTTTTTCAACCGGTGCGACAGCTCGTGCATCAGATGTTCACGTTCGTCCTCCATTTTCTTCAAATAGGTGACATCGCGCGACACCGCCAAGATCCGCTCTGTGGTGCCCTGAGCATTCGGCATCGGCGTCACCCGCACATCCCAATATCGACGATTTCCGGCAAAGGTGTTGGCATAGCTTTGAAACCTTGAACCCAGCCCCGCCCGAGCCTTCGCCACTGCCTCAATGGCCTGATCACGAGCCGCATCTTCCCAAAAGTCCGGCCAGAAACTGCCTTCGACCTTCATGTCGGCAGGAACTTCCATCACCAGCCGCCCGCCTTGCGTGATGTAGGTCAGGGTTCCGTTGGGATCGAGTACCTTGATACAGTCGGGCGATGCCGCCAGCACAGACTGCAAAAACTGCTCGCTGTCTTGCAGGGCCGCCTGTTCACGGTCCAGCTTGCGTTTCAACATGACCTGCTCTGTCGTTTCGGCGCAGATGCAAAACAGGCCGAGAACCTTGCCGGTAGCGTCTTTCAAGGGGGTGTAAGATAACCAGAAATGCGCATTTTCGACGAAACCATTGCGCTGTAATTTGAGCTCCAGGTCATCCATGTGAATGGAGGCACCAGCATAGACCTGCTCAAACAGCGGCAGTATCTGCTGCCATACATCTTGCCAAATCTCGGACATCGGCTGCCCCAGGCTGACCGGGTGTTTGTGGCTGCAAATCTGCGCGTAAGCGTCATTGTAGAGCGCGTGGAAATCTGGCCCCCAAACCACAAACATTGGTTGAGGTGACGAAAGCACCAAACTCAGCGACGTTTGTAAGATCACCGGCCAGTCTTCACGCAGGCCGAGCGGGTGGCGTGACCAGTCTATGGCGCGCAACAGTCGGCCCGCCTCTCCACCGCCCAGCATGAAGGGAGCAGCGGCGCTGTTGCCCAGTTCCGTTCTACTAGCGGCCAGTTGCACTGCTTGCGGTGCCCTTTCGTTCAACGTCATTTATGGCTCAACTGCGTTTCTCGCTTTACATGAAAGCCATATGACTGACGAATAGAATCTTTGAGCGCAATCCGCCCGAACCATAATGCCACGTTAGCATCAATCCAAATTAATCACAAAGGCTCGAAAACCGTAGCAGCGGACCGGACTGTCCGCATCCAATACCACCGGCCCGCATAGTTTTTTGGCGATTTACTGCCTGTGCCGGCGGGGTTAAGGCGCTATCATTGTTGACAGCATTGCCATTCGGCCGTCGACCACAACCGTGTAAGATGAAAGACCGACGGTGGCAGAGGATACGACAATCCGCACCGTACCAAGTTTGTTTGCGTCGGATCCTGCCTCTTGCCCAAAATGGT
>JANNNF010000093.1:0-11021 GCA_031398405.1 Rhodobacterales bacterium
GATGACATTCATGCGCAGCTTGGCAGGTAACGTCTGGTAGTCCGGTCGCGAGGCGAGGTGGGTGAAGCGGTAATAGATATTGTTCATCGCCATAACCGTTGCGGCGGCACGGGCGGCGTTCAATGATCCGGCCCGTCGCCACTCCATGCGTCCACAGCATCGGCATCCGGTCCTCCAGCCCCCCCGTGCCATTGGGGATTTTGGTGAAGTCCCCCAAGCCAAACCGCTTTTGCGCCGTTGTGAACGCACAATGATCGGTCGCCACCACCTGCAAAGACCCTGCGGCCAAGCCCGCCCAAAGGCTGTCCTGATGGCGCTTGTCGCGGAAGGGCGGTGACATGACGCGGCGGGCGGCGTGGTCCCAATCGGGGTGGCGGTATTCAGACTCGTCCAGCGTCAGGTGCTGGATCAGCGGCTCGCCATAGACGCGCTTGCCAGCCGTGCGCGCGCGGCGGATCGCTTCATGCGCCTCCTCGCAACTGGTGTGCACGATGTAGACAGGAACCCCCGCCATATCGGCGATCATGATGGCGCGGTTGGTGGCCTCGCCTTCAACCTCGGGCGGGCGTGAAAACGCATGCGCCTCGGGGCCCACATTGCCAGCGGCCATCAGTTTGCGCTGCAACTCGGCCACCACATCACCGTTTTCGGCATGGACAAAGGGCATCGCCCCCAACTCGGCACAGCGGCTGAAGGACGCGAACATCTCATCATCATTCACCATCAACGCGCCCTTGTAGGCCATAAAGTGCTTGAAGCTGTTGATCCCGGCCTCGGTCACGGTCTTCATGTCATCGAAAACCTGCTCGCCCCACCAGGTGATCGCCATGTGATAGCTGTAATCGCAATTTGCCCGGCCCGATTTGTTATGCCACATCTGCATGGCATCCATCAGCCCCTGGCCCTGCCCCGGCAGCACGAAATCCACCACCATCGTGGTGCCACCCGACAGCGCCGCGCGCGTGCCGGATTCGAAATCATCGGCCGAATAGGTGCCCATGAAGGGCATCTCGAGGTGCGTATGCGGGTCGATGCCGCCGGGCATCACAAAGCACCCCGTCGCATCGAGTTCGGTGCCGCCTGTCAGGTTCGGGCCAATGGCGGTGATGATGCCGTTGTCGACAAGCACATCGGCTTTGTAGGTCAGGTCGGCGGTGACGATGGTGCCGTTCTTGATGACTATGGTCATTTGTTTGCCCCGGTGAATGTGTAAGTGATTGCCATCAAAGCAAATAAACAAATCGTCGTGCCCAGAAACGATACAACGGGTTGGGCCGTCTGACCCACATTGCCCAAAGCTTGTTGTCCCACAGGCAAGACCATGGCGCAGGCGGCGGCACGTACGATCTCGTGCCTCACACAACCACCCCCGCCACATCCAGCACCGCATGCAGCAGCACGTCCGTCCCCGCCGCCGCCCATTCCGGCGAAATCTCCTCGGCCTCGTTATGCGACAGCCCGTCGACACAGGGGCACATGATCATCACAGTGGGGGCCACACGGTTGATCCAGCAGGCGTCGTGGCCGGCACCCGAGATGATTTCCATGTGGGAATGGCCCAGCTTTTCGGCCGCAGCGCGCACGACCTGCACCAGGCCCTTGTCAAACGTCACCGGGTCGAAATGGCCGACATCCTCGATCGCAAACGCCAGCCCCAATTCCGCCGATACAGCAGCTACAGATCGCTCTACCTCTCCGCGCATCGCATCGAGCTTGGCCTGATCGGGAGAGCGGATATCCACCGTAAAAACCACCCGCCCCGGGATCACGTTGCGCGAGTTCGGAAAGACCTTGATCTGCCCCACGGTGCCCACCGCCCCCGGCTGGTGGCCCATGGCAATCTGATGCACCCGTTCTACCACCCGCGCCATTCCTAAGCCCGCATTGGCGCGCATCGACATGGGCGTGGATCCGGTATGGGCGTCCACTCCCGTCAGCGTGACTTCCAGCCACCACAGGCCCTGCCCGTGGGTGACAACGCCAATCGCCTTGCCTTCGGCCTCGAGCAGCGGGCCTTGTTCGATGTGCAATTCCAACATTGCGTGCATTTTGCGCGCACCGACAACCTCATCGCCAACCCAGCCGATGCGGGCGAGTTCATCGCCAAAGCGCAGGCCATCGCCATCTTGCCGGGCGTAGGCGTAGTCTTGGGTGTGAATCCCGGCGAACACGCCGGATGCGAGCATCGCAGGGGCAAAGCGCGCGCCTTCTTCATTGGTCCAGTTCGTCACCACCACAGGATGTTTGGTCGCAATCCCCATGTCGTTCATCGACCGGATCACCTCGAGCCCCGCCAACACACCCAGTACGCCGTCATAGCGCCCGCCGGTGGGTTGGGTGTCGAGGTGTGATCCGATGTAGACGGGCAGCGCATCCGGGTCGGTGCCCGCCCGGGTGGCAAACATGTTGCCCATGGTATCGACGCCCATCGACATGCCCGCATCGCTGCACCAGCGCGCAAACAGCGCGCGCCCCTGCGCATCGGCATCGGTCAGGGTCTGGCGGTTGCAGCCGCCTGCAACGCCGGGGCCGATCAGGGCAATCTCACCAAGACTGTCCCACAGCCGGGCCGCATTGATCCGAAGGTTTTCGCCTGCGCTTGCCATCTTCCCCCCTTCGCCACGGCTTTTGCTGCCTCTTGCGGCGACTCGTTTTTCGACCGTATGGTCAAGGATAAGCGCACCACAACCTGACCAACCGGTCAACGAAAATGTGACGGGGCCTGATGCCGCCAACTGCCCAAATATCCATCATCAAGCCCGGGAAACGCACGGATATCCGGCGCGAAAATGAGCGTTTGATCCTGGAGGCCGCAGAGCAGGTGTTTGCCGAGGCGGGATTTGGCGGGGCGACAATGCAGGTGATTGCCGACAAGGCGGGCTTGCCCAAGGCCAACCTGCATTACTATTTCGCCACGAAAGAGGATCTGTATCGCCGCGTGGTGCAGGATATTTTTGAAATCTGGCTGGAGGCAGCGGCCTGTTTTGATGCGGCCCCCGACCCAGCCACCGGGATCGGCGGCTACATCGACGCCAAGATGGACATTTCACGCCGCAATCCGCATGGGTCCAAAGTCTGGGCGTCCGAAGTGATGCACGGGGCACCCGTTATTCAGGATTACCTGGAAACCACGTTGCGCGATTGGACAAACGGGCGGATCGCGGTCATTCAGGGCTGGATTGATGCGGGACAGATGGCCCAGGTTGATCCGCGCCATCTGCTGTACATGCTGTGGGCCACGACGCAGCACTATGCCGATTTCGGGCATCAGATAGAGACGCTTAATGGCAGCGCGTCGTTGTCAGATGTGCAATGGCAGGCAGCGAAAGCGTCGGTCAAACAAGTCATCCTGCGCGGGATCGGGGTGTTATGATGCGGGTTTTTCTGTTGTCCGCGATGGTCCCCACTCTGGCCCTGTCCCAAGTGCCGGAAGACGCGATGGAGATGCAGCGCTGCATTTGGCGCTGTCAGGCTGAACATGGCGCGGGCAATGCAGCCTACAACGACTGTATCGCACAATTTTGCGATGAGGGCGGCACAGGGCCGCAAGCAAGTGCCCCACCCGAGGTCCCGGTTGCGCCACCTGTGCAATCGCCCTTCTCTGGCCCTGCGCGTCCACAGACGGCCTTGACAGCCGGGCCGGGGGTGCTGACCGGAGTCTGGACCTTTGGCGCGCATCCAGCACTGGGGCCTGCCGCCTATATCACCACTGCGGCCGGCACAGTGGGTCTGGGCTGCGGGAGCGGAGCCGCAACCGTGGGGTTGCGCTTTTCCAACAGTTTTGCGGCGGCGGGCCCAGTCACCTTGATAACCGATCCGTTGCTTTTTGCGGCCAGCTATCCGCGTCTGCAAGGCGATTGGTCGGGGGCTGACAGCGATGTCTGCACTGGGGCCGTTGATGAACTGGCGACCGGGGCGCTGCTTTATGTGCTGCCGGCACAGATCGACGCGCTGTCGGCAGACGTGGGGGGCCTGCGGGTCACATTGTCGGCTGCGGGGCGGACGGCGGATGTCGGGACTGCAGGCGACGCGCTGGCTGCCTTTGGCGGCTATGTCGTGCCACTGACAGGGGCGCATCAGGCACTGGGCGCACTGCTGCAAAGCTGCCCTAAGGCGCTGCAAGACATGCAGGCCGGTTGCGGTGATTAAGGCAATGGCGGCTGGCACCGCACCCACAAAGGACATGTTCGGATGACCACGGATTATGCGACTGACTCCGCGTCTTTGGCAGCTGAAGCCAGCACGCTGATTTTCCCACGCTTTACCGAGGATACCGCGCTGAAGCTGGGACTGGTTCTGGTCGAAATGGCGCGGGCCGAAAACATGGCAGTGGTGATCAACATCCGTACTTCTGACCGCACCCTGTTTCATGCGGCCCTGCCGGGGTCTGCACCTCTGAATGACACGTGGGCCCGGCGTAAATCCAACACGGCACTGCTGTTTCAACAGGCGTCCTTGCAGGTAGGCGCAAACCACCGCGAAAAGGGCGAAACGCTGGCAAAACACGGCCTGTCGTCATCGGATTATGCCGACCATGGCGGGGCCGTCCCAATCCGGGTAGAGGGCGTGGGTATGGTGGCAGTGGCCACGGTCTCTGGCCTGCCACAGGTCGACGATCACCGGCTGGTAGTGCGCGGGATCGAGACCGTGCTGCGGTGATGCGTTTGCATCCTGCCGGCTTTTGCGCCAACACTTGGAAAATGCTACGGGAAAGGTGATGACCCAGTTGACCAGACCCCGCACGCGAATTCAGGTGAAAAACTCGGAAACCATCCTTGATGCTGCGCTTGAGGTGTTCTCGGCTCATGGCTTTCGCGGGGCCACGCTGGATCTGATTTCCGATGTGGCGGGTCTGTCCAAGCCCAACCTGTTGTATTACTTCGCTTCGAAAGAGGCGATGCATCAGGCTTTGCTGACCCGGCTGCTGGAAACATGGCTGGACCCATTGCGCGAAATGGATGCCAGCGGTGACCCGGTGGAAGAGCTGATGGGCTATGTGCGCCGCAAGCTTGAACTGAGCCGCGATTACCCCCGCGAAAGCCGTCTGTTCGCGAATGAGATTTTGCAGGGTGCCCCCCGGATCCGCGCGGCCATTGCAGGCGATCTGAAGGCTTTGGTCGATGAGAAATGCGCCGTGCTGACCGCTTGGATGGATCAGGGCCGCATCACGCGGGTGCATCCGGTGCATCTGATCTTTTCGATCTGGGCGCTGACCCAGCATTATGCCGATTTCGACGTTCAGGTGCGTGAGGTGCTGGGGCCGGGCCATGATCCGTTCGCCGAGGCGGGCGAGTTTCTGAACGTGCTGTTCAGCCGCCTGCTGACCCCGACCCCTACGCTGATCGTGGCATAAACTAAGCCGGATGAAGGCAAAATGGTGGCAGTCTCTGCCAATGCTGTGGGCTTTGTTCTGCGGAGGCGGTCCATGCTGTGATACCCTCTCAGGCGGGGGTGCACAGAGAATGGGTGATCTGCGATGGGATCAATTTCTGGTTTGGGGCCAGCGGCCATGCCGCGCCAGCTTTACCTGCAACCGCACGGGCCACCCGTGACGCAAGTCCTGCCTGCCCCGATGGAAGATCGGGGCACAAACGCACAGATGCGCGCCGTTGGGCTGCCCGCTGTCAGCCATGCCAATGCCGAAGCGGTGCTGTTGACCGCCGCACGCATGGAACAATCAGCGGCTATCAAGGCCGCGCAGGAGACCTTGCCCATTGCTGCATTGGGAATTGCGGCCTTTGCGCAGCCCCCTTTTGCCGCCAGAAAGGATCAGGAAAAGGGGGTGCCAGACGTGCCTCTGACAGCGGTGCAAGCGGCGCAAGAGGCGATTCCCAAAGGGCCGCCGCCAGCGCATGTGCCACTGATGGGGTATGAACCGAAGGATGAGACCCCCCCAGCAGACGACGACCCTGAAGCGACACCGTGGCGCGAAGCGCTGCGCGTGATCCGGTCAACCTGATCGCACGGCCGGGGGCATCCCCCGGCCTGTGGCCTTATTCGGCGGCGACTGAAGGGTTGTTCGGGTGCGAGGTCCAGTTGGCATACTCACCCACCTTGATGCCCGTGCGTGGGTCAACCGCGCCTTTGGGCATCTCTACCATGGTGATGCAGTTGTCCACCGGGCAGACGTTGACGCACAGGTTGCAGGCGACACATTCGTCGTCCATCACCTCAAAGACCCGGCCCGGTTTCATCGCGATGGCCTGATGGCTGGTGTCTTCACAAGCCGCATAGCAGCGCCCGCAACTTATGCAGGCGTCCTGGTCGATGCGGGCTTTGGTCACATAGTTCAGGTTCAGATATTGCCAGTCGGTCACATTCGGCACCGCGCGGCCCACGAGGTCGGACAGCGCCATGTTCCGCTCGTCCAGATATTGCGACAGGCCGGAAATCATCTCGGACACGATCTTGAAGCCATAGGTCATAACGGCCGTGCAGACCTGCACATTGCCCGCACCAAGCGCCAGAAACTCTGCCGCATCGCGCCAGTTGGTCACGCCACCGATGCCGGAAATCGGCAGACCCTGCGTTTCTCGCGAACGGGCAATTTCCGCCACCATGTTCAGCGCAATAGGTTTCACCGCTGGCCCGCAATAACCGCCATGGGTGCCCTTGCCGTCGATCATCGGCTCGGGGGCAAAATTGTCGAGGTTCACCGATGTGATGGAATTGATCGTGTTGATCAGGGAAACCGCATCTGCCCCGCCGCGTTTGGCGGCTTCGGCGGGTTTGCGGATGTCACTGATATTGGGAGTCAATTTCACGATTACCGGCATCCGCGTGTGCTGTTTGCACCAACGCGTGATCATCTCGATGTATTCAGGCACCTGCCCCACAGCCCCGCCCATGCCGCGTTCAGCCATGCCGTGCGGACAGCCAAAGTTCAGTTCCACCCCGTCAGCTTCGGTATCTTCGCAATGTGCCAGAATATCGCGCCACGATATTTCATCGCAGGGTACCATCAGACTGATCACCATTGCGCGGTCTTTGTAGTCTCGCTTGACCGATTTGATTTCCCGCAGGTTCACCTCCAAGGGGCGGTCGGTGATCAGCTCGATGTTGTTCAGGCCCAGCAACCGGCGGTCTGCGCCCCAGATCGCGCCATAGCGCGGGCCGTTGACGTTGACGACGGGCGGGCCTTCTGACCCGAGGGTTTTCCACACCACCCCGCCCCAGCCTGCCTCAAACGCGCGGCGCACGTTGTATTCCTTGTCCGTCGGGGGCGCAGACGCCAGCCAGAATGGATTGGGGGATTTGATGCCAATGAAATCAGACGCAAGGCTAGCCATGGGTGCCTCCTCAGGTTTGCGCAGGCGCAATCACACCCCAGGGGGCTGATGGCGCGGATGACGATTGGAACGCGGTTGTCAGAACCCGAGCGCGGTCCAGATCCAACCGAAAATATGCCCGGCCACTTCGCCGAACGCAGGTGTCAGATACGCCCAGACGACACAGCCGATGATGTTGACCGGCACAAACAGCCGCAGCGGAATACGCGACACGCCCGCCATGACAAACACCACCGCGCGCAGCGGGCCGAAGAAATGGCCGATGAACACCGCCACGACGCCCCACTTTTGAAATGCCGCGTTGCCGCGCTTGACCAGATCGGGGTGTTTGCGAAACGGCCACATTGCCAAAATCGCCTCGCCATAGCGCAGCCCGATCCAGTAAGACACAAACGACCCGATCAGCGCGCCAATCGCCGCGCCAAAGAAAATCGGCCAGATTGACAACTCGCCCGTCGCGACCAGCGCACCCACCCCCAGCAGAATCGCGGTGGAGGGAATCACGATAGAGATGAACGCCACGTTCTCGCCAATCGCGAAGACCAGCGAAATCCAGAACGCCCATTCGCGGTTGTCCCGCACAAAGTCCAGAAGGCTCTCGATCATGTTGTCCAACGTAGCCCCACCCCGTGCTTGCCAGTGGCAGGGGTAGCCAATGGGGCATGGAGGCGCAACCCACCATCAAAGGCCAGCCAGATGCGCATGAATAGCCATGGCAGCATCGCGGCCTTCGGCAACGGCGGTCACGGTCAGATCCTCGCCGCCCGCAGCGCAGTCGCCGCCAACCCAAACCCCTGCCGCAGCCCCGGTAATCTTGCCGCCGGTCTGGGACAGACCGTCCGGCACACCCGCCAATGTCTGGCCAATGGCCTTGAACACCTGATCCGCCCTTAGGGTAAAGATCTCTGGCCCCACTTGCAGGCCCGTCGCACTTTCGGAGGTATAGCCAAACTCCACCCCTTGCACAGCGCCATTTCCGATGATCCGCAGCGGGGCTGCATTGTGGATGATCCGCACCCCGGCTTGCAGCGCATGATCTTGTTCATAACCGCTTGCCGACATGCGGTCCTTACCGCGCCGGTACACGATGGTGACGTTCTCTGCCCCCAGCAGTTTGGACTGCACGGCGGCATCCACCGCCGTCATGCCGCCCCCGATTACCACCACATCGCGCCCTACTGGCAGCGTGGCCAGATCCTGCGCCTGACGCAATTCGGAAATGAAATCAACGGCGTCACGCACACCGGACATATCTTCACCCGCCGCGCGCAAGGCGTTCACACCCGACAGACCTATCCCCAGAAAGACCGCGTCATACTCGGCGCGCAAATCCTCAAGCGTGATATCGCGGCCCAAAGCCTGACCCAAGCGCAGATCAATGCCGCCAATCGCCAGCAGCCAATCCACCTCTTTTGCGGCAAATCCGCCCGTCGCCTTATACGATGCAATGCCGTATTCATTCAGCCCGCCTGCCTTGGCCCGGGCCTCAAACATCACCACATCATGCCCCAGCATGGCCAGTCGGTGTGCGGCAGCCAGCCCCGCAGGCCCCGCCCCCACAACCGCCACGCGCCGCCCCGTAGACGACGCCCGCGTGTAGGGATGACCACCCGCGGCCATTGCCACATCGGTCGCGTAACGCTGCAAACGGCCGATCTCGACCGGGTTGGCTTCAGCGGCCTCGCGCACACAGGCCTGTTCACACAAGGTTTCCGTCGGGCACACCCGGGCGCACATACCGCCCATAATGTTCTGATCCCAGATCGTGCGCGCCGCCGCCTGCGCCGTTCCAGTGGCGATCTGGCGGATGAACAGCGGAATGTCGATGCTGGTCGGGCAAGCCGTTATGCAGGGCGCGTCGTAACAGAAATAGCAGCGATCCGCCGCCACTTGGGCCTCGTGCCCGTCCAGGGCCGGGGTGTGATCAGCGAAATGCTCGCAATAGGCCGCGGGGGGCAACCGTCCGGCAACGACTCCGGGGGTCAGCGGGGTGTTCAGCGGGCTGGGCGTCATGGGTGAAAACCCCTTTGCGGTTGGCTTGCTATGGGGAAACGCTGGCACAGGACCGTTTTTTTATCAAATGGTAAATTTTCCAACCTTGCAAAAACTGTGCCTCGCGCGCCCTGTGCCGAAAATTCAGGCATGCGATTGCGCGCTTTTCACCCTACGAAGGTCGGGCTATAAGCGGTCAATCCAACGCGGCCTTGCAGGGTTGCATCGGAACACCCAAATGGCAGGTTCGCCAACAGAGGACGGCATGAGCAAACATTCTTCCGACGCAGACGTCGCTTTCATTTCGGCTCTGGCAGAGCTTTTGAACAAGAACGAACTGACCGAACTGAGCGTGAAGCGCGAATATGGCGAAGATGACAGCCTTGAAGTGCGCGTTGTAAAGCAAGCCAACATCGTTATGACGCAAAGCGCGGCTCCTGCCCCGGCCTATGCGGCAGCCCCCGCGCAGGCAGCGCATGCTGCAGCCCCCGCCCCGATCGAAGACCCAGCCCAGCACCCCGGTGCCGTAACCTCGCCCATGGTGGGCACCTGTTATCTGTCGGCAGAACCTGGCGCTGCGGCCTTTGCCACCATTGGTGCGACCGTGACAGAAGGCCAGACCGTCCTCATCATCGAAGCGATGAAAACCATGAACCACATTCCAGCCCCCAAGGCCGGCGTGGTCAAAAGGATTTTGGTCGAGGACGGCACCCCCGTCGAATACGGCGCGCCTTTGATGATCATCGAGTGAGGGTGGTATTTTGACCAAACCGATCTTTGACAAAATCCTGATCGCCAACCGAGGCGAAATTGCCCTGCGAGTGATCCGTGCCTGCAAGGAAATGGGGATCAAATCGGTCGCCGTGCATTCCACTGCTGACGCCGATGCGATGCACGTTCGTATGGCCGACGAATCCGTGTGCATTGGCCCGGCACCCTCGGTCGACAGTTATCTGTCCAAGGCTGCCATCATCTCGGCCTGTGAAATTACCGGCGCGCAAGCGGTACATCCGGGCTACGGCTTTCTGTCGGAAAACGCGGCCTTCGCGCAGGCGCTCGAAGATCACGGCATCACCTTCATCGGCCCCTCCGCCCAGCATATCCGCATCATGGGTGACAAGATCACGGCCAAGGAAACCGCCAAAGCCTTGGGCATTCCCGTGGTACCGGGGTCTGAAGGCGGCGTGCCGGATTATGAGACCGCGATTGGTGTCGCCCAGAGCATCGGTTTTCCGGTGATCATCAAGGCGACGGCGGGCGGCGGCGGGCGTGGCATGAAGGTCGCGACCAACCCGGAAGAACTGGAGATCGCTTTCCGCACCGCGCGATCCGAGGCCAAGAACGCCTTTGGCAACGACGAAGTCTATATCGAGAAATACCTGCAAACCCCGCGCCATATCGAGATTCAGGTGTTTGGTGACGGAAAGGGCAACGCGATCCATCTAGGCGAACGCGATTGCAGCCTGCAACGCCGCCACCAGAAAGTGTTTGAAGAAGCGCCCGGCCCCGCCATCACTCCGGACATGCGTGCCAAGATCGGCAAGACCTGCGCCGATGCGGTAGCCGCGATCAATTATATCGGTGCTGGGACCATCGAGTTCCTTTATGAAAACAACGAGTTCTACTTCATCGAGATGAACACGCGGTTGCAGGTGGAACACCCTGTCACCGAATACATCTTTGGCATCGACCTTGTGCGCGAACAGATCCGCGTTGCGGCAGGTTTGCCGATGTCGGTGG
>JANNNF010000286.1:0-2290 GCA_031398405.1 Rhodobacterales bacterium
CGCCGCAGGGGGGCTGTCCTACATGATTGGCCAGCTTCTGGACGCAGGCCTTTTGCACCCCGATGCCAAGACCATCGCCGGTGACGGACTGTCACATTACCGGCAAGAGCCCAAGTTGCTGGACGGCAAACTTGTGTGGCAAGACGGCAGCCCTCATACCTTGAATGACCGCATCTTGCGCCCGGCAACCGACCCCTTCGCCACCACCGGGGGCCTGAAACAACTGACCGGCAATCTGGGTCGGGGGGTGATCAAGGTCTCTGCCGTGGCACCCGAACGTCACATCATCGAGGCCCCCGCCCGCATTTTCCACGATCAGGAAGACGTGAAACGCGCGTTCAAGGCAGGCGAGTTCACCTCTGACACCGTGGTCGTCGTCCGGTTTCAGGGCCCGCAGGCCAACGGGATGCCGGAACTGCATTCGCTGACCCCTACCCTTACAGTGCTGCAAGACCGCGGCCTGAAGGTCGCGCTTGTTACCGATGGCCGCATGTCGGGCGCATCCGGCAAAGTCCCGGCTGCCATCCACGTCTCCCCCGAAGCCGCCTGCGGTGGTCCGCTGGCAAAACTGCGTGACGGCGATATCATTCGGCTCGATGCCAAAGCCGGCACCCTGTCGGTGATCAGCGCCGAATTTGATGACCGCACGCCCGTCACAGTGGACCTCAGCCACAACCGCCACGGCTCGGGGCGTGAACTGTTTGAGTCCTTTCGCCGCAGCGTAGGCTCCGCCGATACCGGCGCTGCCGTGGTGGTCTGACCGATCCTCATCCTGTTCCCAGATACCCCGCCGGAGGCCCCGCCTCTCGCCCCCGCGCAAGCCTAAAGGACCTTTTCCATGACGCCCGCCGAGCAATCCCTCAAAGCCGCCGAAATCTGCCGCCTTGCCCCCGTGGTCCCCGTGCTGGTGATCGACGATTTGGCCCATGCCGCCAAACTGGCGCAGGCACTGGTTGCAGGCGGCCTGCCCGCGCTGGAAGTAACGCTGCGCACCCCTGCAGCGCTAGATGCGATCCGCGCGATGTCGCAGGTTCCGGGCGGTGTCGTGGGTGCAGGCACCCTGCTGACCCCCGCCGATGTCAAGGCCGCCAAGGCCGCGGGCGCGCGGTTTGGCGTCTCGCCGGGTACCACGGAACGGCTGCTTGATGCCTGCGCCGAATATGATCTGCCGCTGCTGCCGGGGGCCGCAACCGCGTCCGAGGTGATGGCCTTGCTGGAGAAAGGCTACACGGTGCAGAAGTTCTTCCCGGCTGAACAGGCAGGCGGGGCGGCGTATCTGAAATCCATTGGCTCGCCCATCCCGCAGGTCAAGTTCTGCCCCACGGGCGGCATCAGCCTGAAAAACGCGCGCGACTATCTGAGCCTGTCCAACATCCTCTGCGTCGGCGGGTCTTGGGTCGCCCCCAAAGACGCGATGGCGCGCGGTGACTGGACCGCGATCACTAGCCTCGCCGCCGAAGCCGCTGCCTTGCGCGGCTGACCGCGGACCGCGACTTGATACCACCGTAGGATGGGCGATTCCGCCCATCCTCCCCACCCACCAGACCTAAACTCCGACCCGCGCCGCCCGCCCACCCCGGCGCTTGGGCGCATCGGGGGCCACCAATCCCTCATTCAACACCGCACTCATCGGATGGTCCGGCTGCGGAAGCGCGTAATGCGCGATCAGTGCGCGCAGCGCGTCGGGCACCGAAACGCCCACTGGCACCGACAGCGCCCAATCCATAAAGATCGACCGACATTCTGCGGTCGTAATCCCCTCGATCAGATAGCTTTCGCGCACGAGGCCCTTCCAGTCAGCGGTTGCTATGTTCACGGCCCGTCTCCCCATCTGTCACACCTCGTGCAAGCAATCCCAGTATCACCGCTTCGGACTGCGTCGCTGCGACATCCAACCGCGCCGACAGATCCGCCACATCGGCAGCCCCCGTCTCGCGCAGCACAAACGCACAGCCACCAAGACCCATCGTCGCAGGGTCAGCCGCGGCGTCGGACAACAGCCGCGCCGCCGCCTGAACCTGCCAGAACACCCTGTACCCATCGTGCAACGCCGTCTGGTCCGATTGCGACAATACGGCTCCTCCGCCCGAAGCAATCTGTGCCTCGACGTCCCGCGCGGGCGACCCCGCAATCAGCGCCAACAACTGCGCTGCCAGCTCAATATCCATCAGCCGCCCCGGTCCGTTCTTGGCATCCCAACTGCCAAGGCCCGGTTTTGCCGCTGCCAACCGCGCCCGCATCGCGGCCACATCGGCCCGCACGTTTGGTCCCTGTCCTTTGGCCGCCAAGA
>JANNNF010000321.1:0-2952 GCA_031398405.1 Rhodobacterales bacterium
GGTTTGGAACCATAAATGGAAGATCGACCCAATTGTGCGATCACTGATCGACACGGATTTTTACAAATTGCTGATGTGTCAGTCTATTTTTCGCAACAAGCGGGAGACGGAGGTCACGTTCAGCCTGATCAATCGCTCCAAAAACATCCGCCTCGCCGAGTTGATTGACGAAGGCGAGTTGCGCGAACAACTGGATCATGTGCGGTCCCTGAGCCTGACGCGCGGCGAAAGTACTTGGCTGCGGGGCAACACCTTTTACGGCAAACGCCAGATGTTCCGTCCGGATTTCATGGAATGGTTCGAAGGCTTGCGCCTGCCGCCATACCATCTGGAAAAGGTCGATGGCCAATATGAACTGACGTTCACAGGCAAATGGCCAGAGGTGATGCTGTGGGAAATTCCGGCGCTGGCCGTCCTGATGGAGATGCGCAGCCGCGTTGTGCTGGAAAAGCTTGGCCGGTTTGAGTTGGAAGTTCTCTACGCCCGGGCGATGACGAAGCTGTGGGAAAAGATTGAGCGTCTGCGCGCCATCGAAGGCCTGCGGATCGCCGATTTCGGCACCCGCCGCCGCCACAGCTTTCTCTGGCAGGATTGGGCCGTGCAAGCGATGCAGGAAGGGCTGGAGGGCAAATTTACCGGCACCTCGAACTGCCTGATCGCCATGCGCCGCGAGTTGGAGGCGATTGGCACCAATGCACATGAATTGCCGATGGTGTATTCGGCACTGGCCGACAGTGATGCCGAATTGGCACAGGCCCCCTATCAAGTGCTGGCCGACTGGCACGAAGAACACGACGGCAACCTGCGCATCATGCTGCCCGACACTTATGGCACCACCGGGTTTTTGGCCAACGCGCCGGACTGGCTTGCCAGTTGGACCGGCATCCGCATCGACAGCGGGGATCCGGCAATGGGCGCAGAAATCGCGATCAAATGGTGGGCGTCGCGCGGCGAAGACCCGACACAAAAGCTGGTCATTTTTTCTGACGGGCTGGATGTGGAAAAGATCGAGCAACTGCATCGTCAGTTCCGGGGCCGGGTCAAGGTGTCGTTCGGCTGGGGCACCATGTTGACCAATGATTTCCGGGGCTTGGTGCCGGACGATGGCCTCGCGCCTTTTAGCCTTGTGTGCAAGGCGGTGTCTGCGAATGGACGGCCAACGGTCAAATTGTCGGACAATCCAAACAAGGCCTTGGGTCCGGCGGCTGAGATTGAACGCTACAAGCGGGTGTTTGGCGTCGGTGTGCAGGCGGCGATGGAGGTGGTGGTCTAAGACCTACTCCTCCTCCCCCGGCTTGCCGCGCAGCGATTTCACCTCGCCGCGCTGCACCTTGGCAGCAATCCGGCGTTTCTGGCTGCCATAGGTGGGCTTGGTCGCAATGCGCCGTTTCGGGGCCACCAGTGCCGCGCGGATCATTTCGACCAACCGCTCACGGGCAATCTCGCGGTTGCGGGCCTGGCTGCGGGTGTCTTCGACCTGCAGCACGATCGCGCCTTCCAGCGTCCAGCGCCGCCCTGCCAGCTTGCGCAACCGTGCCTTGACCCCCGCCCCAAGGTTTGGCGACCGTTCCGCCTCGAACCGCAACTCGACCGCCGTAGACACTTTGTTCACGTTCTGCCCGCCGGGGCCCGACGCGCGCATGAAGCTTTCCGTCAGTTCCCAGTCAGCAAGGGCAAGGGTTTCGGTGATCTGCAGCATGTGAACAACACAATCTGGCGGGGGAAAAAGAGAAAGGGTTGCCGGAGTACGGCAACCCTTTCCGAGCTCAAAGGAGATGGGCCAGTTAGGCATCATCCCAATCACTGGTTTGGTTCGCTAAGGGTCTGCCCCTAGAAAACACCCCCCATGACTGTCCCGACACAACTCTCCAACATCACTCTAGACACTGGATCACCTCCTTTCAAATTGGTTGCCGATGTGCAGAAGGTGACACAGATTTTGTGTTTGTCAAAAGTTTTTACGCAACCCCTGTGGTCAACTTTCTGACAATGATGCGAAAAGGCACAAGTGCGATAAGTGCAAGCCCGATTTTGACGCACCAATCGGCAGTAGCCAGCGAAACCCAGTAGGGAACCATGGGGCCAACCCCCAAAAGTGGCCCCATTTCGGCGGCCCATGAGACATCGGTCCCAGGGTCCAGCGGAATCAGCAGGGCGGAAAACGCGGTGGTGAAGAATATCATCGTGTCGAGGCTGGACCCAATGAGCGTCGAGATCAGCGGTGCCCGCCACCAGCCGCCGCTGCGGTAACGATCAAACACCGCCACATCCAGCATCTGCGCCACAAGGAAGGCCAGACCGGACCCGATGGCGATGCGCAAAGTGACCAACGGGCCAAATTCGCCCATCACTTGCGTGCCGATCAGAGAACACACAAGGCCGGTGGAAAACCCCGCCAGCACCACGCGGCGCGCGGCGGCAACGCCTTGCAGGCGGTTGGTCAGGTCGGTGACCAGAAACGCAAAGGGATAGGTCAGCGCCCCCCATGTCAGCCAACCGCCAAGCGGGTACTGCACCAGGATATTAGAGGCCACAACGATGATGGCCATGGCAAGGATGCCGGGCAGAAGTTTATACATGATTTACATCCGTTTTTTACAAGGTCGCGGAGACTTGGCCCCCACCATGGGGACGGCGCGGCTTAGCCCCCCCTGCCTCACAAGTCAACCAAGCTTAGGGAAAGCGGTATTCGACAATCTCAGTCCTCTGGAGAAACCGGAAGTTGTCATCCGATACCATCGTCAGGCGCAATGCCCCGGTGGCATCGCGCCAGACCGAAAGGCCTTCCAAATTGTCATGCAGGCCAGCCGGGCTTTCAAACAGGGTTTGCGCTTGGGTCAGTGCCGGTTTGGCCATGGTGAAACTGCGCACCCGGCTGGCAAAGCCGCCGATGCCATGGAAGGCGCGTTCCAGCACATAAAGCCTGCCATCAGGGCCGATATCGGCGGACAC
>JANNNF010000334.1:0-2648 GCA_031398405.1 Rhodobacterales bacterium
TTGCGGCATCCGATGCTGTGGTGACTGACCTGTGGTCGGCGGGGCGGCATCAGGTGCGGGGTGGGCGCCACATCGCGCGCGACCACATTGTTGCGGGCTGGCGCGTCGCTGTGCAGGGGCTGGTGGACGCGCTATAGCGCGGTCGGGGAGGCCACGATGGCAGAAACGACAACCTTTCGTGAGGTGATGGCCGAGATTGTGCAGCGCATCACTGAGGGGCCTTGGGGGCCGGGTACTTTGTTGCCCGGTGAGGTGGAGTTAGCCGAGGAGTTCGGCGTTTCCCGCACCACGATGAACCGGGCCTTGCGCGAAGTGTCGGATCTGGGGTTTCTGGACCGCAAGCGCAAGGCGGGAACGCGGGTGCGGATGGCCCCGATCCGGCAAGCACGGTTTGAGATGCCGCTGGTTCGGTCAGAGATTGAGAAAACCGGGGCGGTCTATCGCTATGCGCTGGTAAGCCGTGAGGTTGTGGCGGCCCCCGATTGGTTGCGGGCGCGGATGGGGTTGAAGGCGCGGGCAAAGGTTGTTCATCTGGTGTGCCTGCACTTTGCTGACGGTGTGGCGTTCCAACTGGAGGATCGCTGGATCAACACCAGTGCCTTGCCGCAGGCGGTTGATCAGGATTTCGCAGGCGTGGGGCCGAATGAATGGCTGGTGGCCACTGTGCCGTTTTCCGAGGTGGAGATCAGCTTTTTGGCGCAGGCGGCGGATGCGCTGATGGTGGAACATTTGGACCATGCTTATGGCGACCCGGTGTTTTGTGTCGAACGCGCAACATGGTGGCAGAATGCCGCCGTGACTCTGGTGACGCTGGCGCATAGGCGGGGCTACCGGATGACGACCCGGTACTAACGGGCTGGGCCCAGTCACCAGGGTTGTATCAGGCGGTCGCGAGAGAGAGTGTCAGGCTGCGGCCCTGTGCTGATCGACACACCTGTCTGACCCTGTGAGGGGTGGGCGATCTGCCAAATTGCAAGTCCCGGGGGATTGCGGCTATATCCTAGGCGCGCGGGTTGCGGCAGGCAAAGGGTGTGGGCGATGGATCATTTCTTGTATCGGAACGGCATCTTGCACGCCGAAGATGTGGCGATCCCCGATATCGCGGCCGCCGTGGGCACGCCCTTTTACGTCTATTCCACCGCCACGCTGGCCCGGCATTACCATCTGTTCACCCAAGCCCTGTCGCCCCTGCCACATCTGGTGTGCTTTGCCATCAAATCGCTGTCGAATGTGGCTGTGCTGAAAACCCTTGGCGATCTGGGGGCAGGGATGGATGTGGTCTCGGGCGGGGAATATCTGCGGGCAAAGGCAGCAGGAGTTCCGGGTGAGCGGATCGTATTCTCTGGCGTGGGTAAAACCCGCGAGGAAATGCGGCTGGCGTTGACCGGGGGTATCCGGCAGTTCAACGTGGAATCCGAACCTGAATTGCGGGCGCTGTCCGAGGTTGCTGTGTCCTTGGGCGTGGTGGCCCCCATCACCATCCGGGTGAACCCGGACGTTGACGCCAAGACGCATGAAAAGATTGCCACCGGCAAAAAGGAAAACAAGTTCGGCATCCCGATTGACCGCGCCCCTGCGGTGTATGCCGAGGCCGCCCGTCTGCCGGGTATTCAGGTCATCGGCATTGACGTGCATATCGGCAGCCAGTTGACTGAACTTGAACCGTTTGAGCAGGCCTACCTGAAAGTTGCTGACCTGACCCACCGCTTGCGGGCCGAAGGCCACACCATCAGCCGGCTTGATCTGGGCGGGGGGCTGGGCATCCCCTACACCCGCTCGAACGAGGCCCCGCCCCTGCCCACAGACTATGGCGCGCTGATCAAGCGCACCGTGGGCGATCTGGGCTGCGAGATCGAGATCGAGCCGGGGCGGCTTATTTCCGGCAATGCCGGGGTGCTGGTGGCGCAGGTGATCTATGTGAAGAACGGCGAGGGGCGGGATTTCCTGATCCTTGATGCCGCGATGAACGACCTTGTCCGCCCCTCGATGTACGGAGCACACCATGACATCGTGCCGGTCGCGGAACCCCCGGTTGCCGCCCCGACGCAAGAGTTCGACGTGGTCGGCCCGGTCTGCGAGACGGGCGACACTTTCGCCAAGGGCCGCGACCTGCCGCTGGTGGCCGAGGGTGACCTTGTCGCCTTCCGCAGCGCGGGGGCCTATGGCGCGGTGATGGCGTCGGAATACAATACCCGGCCCCTCGTGCCCGAAGTGCTGGTGAACGGGGATCAATTCGCTGTCATCCGGGCACGACCAAGCTTTGACGAAATCCTCAATCGCGATACCATCCCGTCGTGGCTGTGACGCTGGGTCAGGCCTCAGGCAGGTAATATGACCGGTAAATCGCCCGAACCGCCACTGAAGTCACTGCTCTGGCCGATGCGGCTGACGCTGATCGGCCTTTGGGCGGAACGGCTTGCGCGGGCCTTCTGGCCGCTCTGGTCGCTGTTTGTTGTGGTGCTGGCGGTGCTTGCCTTTGGTTCTCCCCGCTTTTGCCGCGTCGGCGCAGGCCCCGATGGTTCCGATGTACGACGCCGCCGGCGTCGAGCGCGTGTGCGAAGCGGGCCTCGCGCGGGCGCGCACCTCCATCGAGGCGATGGCGGCGCGCAGTGGCCCCGCGGGGATTCTCGAAGAATGGAACCGCCTTT
>JANNNF010000339.1:0-3937 GCA_031398405.1 Rhodobacterales bacterium
CCTCTGCCCCCCAGACCCCATACAAAAGTCCAGCATCTGCATCGCGCTGGACATCCGTCATAATAGCTGGGTCCGCCAAAACTCGGACCAAGCGAAGAGCATTGACGTGGCCTTCGTATAACCGCGCCACTGGCAGATTTACTTCAGCGATCGAAACCAGCTGGGAAAACAGTATAGGAACAGGCAATGTCCTCCATTGAAGACACCCAGCTTTGGCAATCACGCCAATCGATCTTTCAATTCCTGTTCCGTCGGCGTCTTCACCGACTGCAGCCTCCGAAAGTTCTCGCAATGGGAGTGGAGTCAGCCGTGCACGGTTTATCGAATCATCCAACGTCTGCGCTGCCGCAGAGGGCGAAACTTTCGGGCTCAGGGGAACAGCGTTTACCATAGACGTTCAACGCAATGGTGGCTGCTAGGTTCCGAGCCTGACGAGGCTATGTCCAATTGTCCAGCCGAATCAAATGCGACCCTTGGAAGCGTTACGCGCACATCGAGGCAACGAACTGCCTCTCCCGTTAGGGTCCTTATATTGTGCGATTGAGCAGACTGACCTTGACGACCACACCGCCTGGGCGGAGAGGCGCCGATACTACTTGGACTTCGGTTGCCTTGGGGAACGGAATTTACAGTCGGGCATTGCACCCGTACTGACGCAGTTCACAATAAAGGTGTCTCATGGACCACACAAACCACACACGTCTCGAACTGAGCGAGCTAGACGAAATGACGCTTGAAGGTGCCACAATTTATGACAACGCAGATGAAAGTGTTGGCTATATTGCGCACGTGCACGGCAGCGGCGCAGAGATGCAGGTCGCCGTTGACGTCGGAACTTTCCTGGGGATGGGAGGTAAAACTGTCCTGATCCCGGTGTCCGCCATCGATGTGATGCAAGATGAAGACGGCGACGTTCACGCGACGACGACATGGACCAGGGAAGAAATAGAAGCGCTTCCAGAACATGAAATGTAAGTGACCCGACGCCACTGGACGCCCGCGACACTGCGTCGCGGGCATTCATTGACTGCTTGGAGCAAGCGACTGCTTGGCTGGAACCAGACGCGGTGAACAGATCACTTGCATGGACACACAGGATCTTTAGCGACCAACTAGTTACTTGTCTCGCAGCAACCGACTTAGGGTTGACAGTGGAAGTTTTTGTTTCAACCTAAACTGTTTCGCACAGCGGGGCATGCTGCCTCGAAAGCAGCTTTGCTTGCCATCTTGCATGACAGATGCAGATACCCGCCCGCAACTATTTTTGCCCCACCAGTCGTTGGAACCAATTTTCTGGCAGTGCGTTGACCGTCAGACGGACCAGAGCTTTATCGTTCAGGTTACTAAATTTTCCATACCGGGGTGCAGATGAACAACCTTAATCCAAAAGATGGTATTTTTTCGCGCGGATCGCTGCCGGTCCTTCTTTGCTTTTCGCATTTACGCTGGAATTTCGTGTATCAACGGCCCCAGCATTTGATGTCGCATGCGGCCAAGAATTTTCGGGTTTTATATATTGAAGAGCCGTTGTTCGAACCCGTAACACCTAATCTTAGAATTCAATTTGACCCAAGCGGCGTCTGCATCATTACGCCCATCCTGAATCGAGAATGTGATCCTGTTAACGAACAGAGGCGGATGATCGCTGATTTCATGGTCATGCTGGATGCACCGCAAGTACTTCAATGGTTTTACACGCCGATGGCTTTGGAGCTGGCTGCGAACATCAGGGCAGACTTGGTCATTTATGACTGCATGGATGAATTGACTGCGTTTCGTTTTGCTCCGGTCGAATTGCGTGATCGTGAGAAAGAACTGCTTGCCCGAGCCGATCTGGTATTTACCGGTGGAGCCAGTCTTTTTGCTGCCAAACGTCTATTGCACGCAGAAGTCCTGTGCTATCCAAGCAGTGTTGACCGCGAACATTTCGGTCAAGCGCGCAACCGTCCCACCGATCCTTTGGATCAGGCGGCCCTGCCCCATCCGCGTATCGGATACTTCGGGGTGATCGACGAGCGCATGGATTTGAACCTTGTCGCACGTGCTTCCTCTCTCATGCCCGACGTGCAGTTTGTGATGGTGGGCCCGGTGGTCAAGATTGACCCCGCGCATTTGCCCAAGGCGCACAACATTCATTGGCTTGGCAGCAAGTCTTATGCCGACCTTCCAGCATATCTGGGCAACTGGCAGGCGGGCTGGATGCCATTTGCGCTGAACGAACACACCCGGTTCATCAGTCCGACCAAGACACCTGAGTTTTTGGCCGCTGGCCTTCCGGTAACATCAACTGCCGTGGCCGACGTTGTGGCCGACTGGGGTCGCGAGGACCTTGTGCGGATTGCCGATCATGGATCCATGGTGGCCGCTCTTCAGGCGAGTCTGGGACCCCAAGAGGCCAAATGGCGCAGGCGTGTCGATGACCGTCTCTCTGCGATGTCCTGGGATGAAACCTGGCGATCGATGCAGGCGCAAATTGTCGCCAAGCTGCACATTGGGGTGATGGCATGACCGGGCACGACTGGGTGATTGTGGGCGCCGGCTTTGCAGGCAGCGTGCTTGCCGAACGCATCGCCTCTCAGCGCGGTGAAACTGTATTGGTGATCGACAAGCGCCCGCACATCGCGGGTAATGCCTACGATCATCTGGATGCAGCCGGAATCCTGATCCACCGTTACGGCCCACACATTTTTCACACCAACAGCGACGAGATTGTCAGATATTTGTCGCAGTTTACAGACTGGCGGCCGTATGAACATCGCGTGTTGGCGTCGGTGGACAGGCAGTTGGTGCCCATTCCAATCAATCTCGACACAATCAATCGCTTGTATGGATTGGCGCTTGATTCCGCGGGAATGGAGCAATTCCTTGCCGCGCGGCGCGAAAGCGTGGGCGAAATCCTGACGTCCGAAGATGTGGTCGTATCGACAGTCGGGCGTGAACTGTACGAGAAGTTCTTTCAGGGCTACACGCGAAAGCAGTGGGGGCTGGACCCGTCGCAACTGTCGCGTCAGGTGACCGCCCGCATTCCGACGCGCACAAACCACGACGACCGCTATTTCACCGACACGTTTCAGGCCATGCCTGCAGACGGCTATACGGCAATGTTCGCGAAAATGTTGGACCATCCGTTGATTACGGTGGCGCTTGACACTGACTGGCGCGACTGGCGGACGCATAACCGTGCGTTACGCCTGATCTTCACCGGACCAATCGATGAGTTTTTCGACTATCGTCTGGGCCGCCTGCCCTATCGGTCCCTGAATTTCGTGCACGAGACTCGCGACGAGGAGTGGGCACAACCGGTCGCCGTGGTCAACTTTCCGCAGACCGAAACCTACACGCGTATTACCGAATACAAGCACCTGACCGGGCAAACACATCCCAAGACGAGCCTTAGCTATGAATACCCCACAGACGCCGGTGATCCGTTCTATCCGATCCCGCGTCCCGAAAATCAGGAGTTGTTCCGGCGTTATAAGATGCTGTCTGAGAATGAGCCGGACACTTGGTTTGTGGGGCGTTTGGGGTCGTATCAGTATCTGAACATGGATCAGGTAGTGGGTCAGGCGCTGGCAACCTTTGCGCGCATCGACGACCGGCGCGTGCCCACGGCTTATGCCCGGCCTGCCGAATAGCTGGATCGACACCATGGATCAGGAACCCTCTATGCGCAGGATCGTCGCGGTCTCAGACTATTGCACGCATGTGCCACCGCAGAGTGGCTTCATGGCGATCGATGATCCCGCTCCCGTGCGAACGCCGCCGGAGGTGGCCGTGCAAGGCGGCTATCTTGAACGTCTGCCGCTGGCAGCAGTGCGGGCTGGTCTGGCAGACTGCGCAGAAATCTGGAGCTTTGTGGGGGACGATGCGACAGGGACTGGTCTGTCAGGGACCGAAACCGGCATTGGCCACCGTAAATTTCGCGCCAACCCCCATG
>JANNNF010000104.1:0-2705 GCA_031398405.1 Rhodobacterales bacterium
CTAACGCTAGTCCAGAATCCGCCCTGTGCCCGACACAGTTTCACATTGGCCCAAATATCCAGACGCAACGACGGGGCGTAGGATGGGCAATCTGCCCATCTCCGGCACTACCCACCAAACGCCCGATCTTTCCCGCGATCCTTGGGACCGCGTTTCATCGCCTCGTCCAGCCGGTCGGCAAAGGCTGCCCGCGCCTCGGGAGTCATCGCGGCGATGCGGTCAAAGATCAGCGTCCGGCCAATGTCAAACCGTGAAATCGCGCGGGCATGTTGCGCGTCCAGCAAAGCGCGCAAGCCTGGGGCATCAAAGGGCACCGCACGCAGCGCCGCCAGCACACCCTCAAAATCCGCGCGGCTCTGACGGCGCTGGTCGCGAAACTCGGGCACTGCCGTGAGAAACGACTGGCGCAGCGCGTGGCGATCTTCCTTTGACAGCGCCTCGGTAAACGGACCAAAGCCGAAATCCTGCCTCATCGCTGCCCGGTGTGGGGGGCCGTCCTTCAGCACAGACCCAACCACCAACCCCGCCACGGCAAGGTTCACGGCCAAAGACACGGCAAGCGCCCCCTTCATCCAGCGCGGGGCGGCAGGTGGCACGGGTGGGGTTACAGCAGTCATCATCACATCAGCCCTTGTTTCAGCCATCGGTCAAAATCGGATCGAACGATGGCACCAGGTCCACTGCGTCCAGCGTTGTCTCGTAAATGCCGCCCGTCACCATCGACACTGTGGAAGGTTCGGCAAAGCCGATCATCACCCCGGCCACCGCCGCAGTGCCCAGGCCGGCCAGCACCCCCGCTCCGCCAACCGCCGTCGCAAGCCGGGCCCAGAACCCCGCCCGCGCCGCGGTTGCGCGCGGTGCAGGCCCCGGCAGATGCGCCACAGCATCGGCCGTGATGCGCGCAAGCAGCGCGTCCGACGGGACCACAGGGGCCGAGGCCGCCGCCGAAAGCAGCAGGTCCAGATCATCGGTCGCCGTATCAGGTCCAGTCTCATACAGATCGGTCATTCGCTGTCCTCATATCCCAGAGCCTCACGCTGCCCCGACAACAGGGCAGCAAGGTTGCGCTTGCCACGGGCGGTAAGGCTTTCCACTGCCTCCACACCCAAGTCCATGATCACGGCAATCTCGGGGTTGGTCATCCCCTCAATATGACGCAACACCACAGCCTGCCGCTGACGGTCGGGCAAGGCCGACAGGGCGGTTTGCAAAGCGGCCATCCGGTCGGCCTCAATCAGGCCTGCCACCGCCCCTGTCGCGTCTGACGCCACTTCGGGCGCATCGTCCAGCGGGGTTGCAGGACGGCGCACCCGCACCCGCAGACGGTCTGTGCAGAGGTTCGTCACAACCCGGTAGGCCCAGGTGCTGACGCGGGCCTCATTCTGCCGCCACTCGGGCGCCACCCGCCACAGCCGCAGCATGGCTTCTTGTGCCACATCTTCGGCCTCGGCCCGGTCGCCGCCCAGCATCCGCGCCGCATAGCCCAAGATACGCGGGGTCAGCCGCACCGTGAGAACACGCGCCGCCGTCGCATCGCCATTGGCATACAGCACCATCAGCGCCTCATCCGAGACCGCAGAGAGATCAAGTGCCATATCCATCCTATGCGCGGGTTTAGCCTGTTTTTATCACAACGCAAACATCACAACTGTTCAGAACGACCCCGGGGTTTGGGGAGACGGGGGCCCCGGGGTCTGCACCGCTTACGGGATCAGTTGTTTCCGTGGCGATGCTTGCGCCGACCATGGCCGGGGCCATCGCGCCGCGTTTCGGCCATGCGGTCAGCGGCGGCTTGCGCTTCGGCTTTGCTGACAGCGCCGTCCTGATCGGTGTCGATGCGGTCAAACATGCGGACGGGCATCGGACGTGTGGCCATTTCTGCCGCCGACAGTTTGCCATCAGCATCGGCGTCCAAATCAGTGACCATCCGCCCGGCCATATCTTTGGCGCGTTCGGTCAGGTGTTTCAGGTGCATCGCGGTCAACTCGTCCGCTGACATGAACCCGTCGCCATTGGCATCCGCTGTGGCAATCTCTGCCTTGCGGTAGGCGTCAACCTCGGCTTGGGTGATCTTGCCATCCTTGTCGGCGTCTACCGCGTCAAAATTCTGCATCGAAAACGGTCCGCGTCCTTCAGACCGCCCCTCCAGCCCAGGGCCGCGTTCTGCCATCGCTGCCGTTGTAGCCACGGCACCCGCAAAACCAACCATGGCCAGCAAGGCAAGCGTGCGGGGTGTCAACGTTGCCGCCACCGCCGCCGTCGCAGATTTCAGTCGCGCAGATGTGGTTTCTGCGGTCCCAAGGGTGTTTGCGTCGGTGTTTGCGTCGGTGTTTGCGTCAGTCTCGGGTATGTTCGGGGTCATCTGGGGTCTCCGGTTGTCATGAGGGCGGCGTCCTTGCCATCCCTTCTGCTAGGTCAAACGCCGGGGCCCGACCTTTCCGTCGAAGATTTTTGCGACATCGGGACACAGGGGCACCACGGCCCCTCAACTTTGCCGACGGTCTGCGGTAAGACGGCGTATTGCTTACCCCGCGTTTGACATAGAGATGATCATGCCAGCCTTGATTCCCCACACCAATCTTGTCCAAGATGAGAATGGCGAGCGTCCGGTCAAGCCTGCCATCTGGCGCGGCTGGCGACGCAGATGCCCGAACTGCGGCGCGGGCCCAATGATGCGCGGCTACCTAAAAGTGCGCGAAAGTTGC
>JANNNF010000383.1:0-3397 GCA_031398405.1 Rhodobacterales bacterium
CAAAAGTGTAAGTGCCAATCAGGAAGACAATGCCATGCAAACCAATTTGGAAGCGGCAGAAGAAATATCCAGACAGTTACGTTTGAGAGATATTGGCGGCATCATCGTTGTTGATTTTATTGATATGCCGTCGCCACTTCATAGGTCTTGCCGGGGGTGCAGCGGAACTGAACGAAAACGCAGCGCATGGGCAGCTTCCTTTTGATTTTGTGCCCCTGCCATTCTGCGGACCGGTGGGCACACCCCCGGCCCCCCGTGGGATGTTTTTTGAACAGAGGATGGGCGTAGGTGTAGCGCAGCAGGTTGCGCAGGGGAAGTCAGTCCTCGGTTGCCGCAAGCTGCAGAGCGTTTGGCGGCGCTTTCAGGTCTGCCACCCCCAATGGCTCGACAGGCCGCGCCAGCCGGTTGCGCACCACCCACAGCAGGCGGTCCTGCGCCCGGGTGATCGCCACGTAAGCCAGACGTTTCCACAGCGGCACGCCCGCCTCGGACCGGCCCGATTGCGCGGCGGCATAAAGGTCGGGGGCAAAGACCTGCACGTCATTCCATTGCGACCCTTGCGCCTTGTGAATCGTCACCGCCGCCCCGTGCAGGAACGCGGCCCCCATTCGCGCTGCCGAGGGGATGAACGGCTCCTCCTCATCAGGCCGTTCAATCTTGATGATGCTGGCGGCAGACACCTGCGGATCTTCCGCCCCCACCACATGCAACCGCGCAAACCCATCACGCGACCCCGCCCCAAGATAGATCACCTGCGCGCCTTTGATCAGCCCCCGCGCTTCGAGGTCTATGCGCTTCTTGCGGTGCTTCAACGGCAACTCAATTCCGTCACAGACCAGCGGCTCACCCGGAAGCAGCATGTCTTCGGGCGCGCCATAAGCGTTGCGGAACGCATGGATCAAGCGGATGCGCGTCGCATTGCGCCAGACCAGCACGGGGGATCGTGCCATCAGACTGGCCTCCACCCGTTCGGCCATCACCACCCTCGGGTCGCGCTTTGACGCGGTCTCGACCATACGTTCAAATTCTTCAAACCCCAGCCTGTCGTCGCTCAGCGCATGGGCGAGGTCCAGAATGGGGTTATCTTCCGCCTGCCGGTGGATGCGGCTAAGCACCAGCCTGCGCCCTTCGGCCAGACGGTCAAACACCATCGCCCCCGACAGACCCACCGGGGCCAACTGGGCGGGGTCGCCAAATAGTACCAGAGTTGGAAAAATCTCTCGCAAATCATCAAACTGGCGTTCGTCCAACATCGAGGATTCGTCCACGAACCCCACATCCAGCGGCTCTTCGCGCCGCTTCCAGCCCTTGATAAAATCGCTGCCCTTCAATCCTGCCGCCGCCAACGCGCCCGGAATGGATGCCACCGTCTGGTAAAACGCATAGGCCCGGTCCAGCGCCAACTCTGTCAGCCCCTCAACCGCCGGGCGGGGCGCGGTGCCGGTCAGCCATTCGGCGATGCGTTCATATTGCGGGTCATAGACAGGCGTATACAAGATACGGTGGATCGTCGTCGCCGGAACCCCTCGCAGGCGCAACACAGACGCCGCCTTGTTGGTCGGAGCCAAAATCGCCAAAGTCCGGCGATCTTTGCGTTTGCGCCCCTCAAAATCTCCCGAGATCACATCTACCCCGGCTCCTTTCATGGCACGGTAAAGGCTCGCCAGCAGCATGGTCTTACCCGACCCCGCCTTGCCGACAACTGCCAACACTGACGGCTTTCCAGCCGCCATTGGGGTCAGAGCCGATTGTCCAAGATCAATGCCATGTCCCAGCAATTCGGAGGCAACCCGGTCAAAGGCCTCGGCCTGATCTTCGGAAAAGGTCAATTCGGGCAGGGGGTGTGCGGGCAGGTTCATGCGACCAATCATACCAAGCCGGGTGGCAAAGGGCCAGATGCCGTCAGTGAGCCCGCCCCCCGGGTGGCAGCCCGTCGCGGCGATCCGCACCGTCGTGCACTTCGGCCCGCGCCACCTGCATCGCCTCATCCACCGCAGCCACCAGCCCGTTCAGGCCGTTCTTGTCCGCATAAGCCCTGAGATCGCTCAGCACATCAAAAATCCACTCGTGACGCATCCTGCCCCCGGCTTGCTTTTCGCATGGCCGCAATGGTGACAGCATCCACGGCGCGATCAAGTGTCGCGGCCCATTCCGGTCATCAAAAGCAATACCCGCCGCGCACCATAAAGGGCACGGCGGCATGGGCTCTGGCACCTTGATCAGCCGTTCAGGCTGGCATCCAGCGTGTCTTCATAAGTGCGCAAGCCAGTGCGCGGGGCCTGTACCAACACGGCCATGTTCCCCGGTTTATGTTGGTTTCGCATCATCTTGGTATGCGCCAAAGGAATATCCGCCCAAGGAAACACCTCTGACATGCAGGGATCCAGCCGCCGTTCCAACATCAGCTTGTTCGCGGCCGCCGCCTGCTTGAGATGCGCAAAATGGCTGCCTTGCAGACGCTTTTGATGCATCCACATGTAGCGCACATCAAATGTGCAGTTGAACCCGGTGGTGCCCGCGCAGATCACCACCATACCACCCTTTTTGCAGACGAGACTAGAGACCGGAAACGTCGCCTCACCCGGGTGTTCGAACACCATGTCGACGTTCACACCTTTGCCGGTGATGTCCCAGATCGCTTTGCCAAACTTGCGGGCCTCTGCAAACCAGACCGCATATTCCGGGCTTCCGACCTTGGGCAACTGGCCCCAGCAGGTAAAGTCATTGCGGTTGATGACGCCCTTTGCGCCCAGCCCCATGACAAACTCGCGCTTTGTCTCGTCGCTGATCACGCCAATCGCATTGGCCCCCGCCGTGTTGATCAACTGGATCGCATAAGACCCAAGGCCCCCGCTTGCCCCCCAGACCAGCACATTTTGCCCGGGTTTCAGATCATGCGGCTCGTGCCCGAACAGCATCCGGTAGGCGGTCGCCAGTGTCAGGGTGTAGCAGGCCGCCTCCTCCCAGGTCAGGTGCTTGGGGCGCGGCATCAACTGCTGCGCTTGCACCCGGGTAAATTGCGCGAAAGACCCATCGTGGGTTTCATAGCCCCAGATGCGCTGCGTGGGCGAAAACATCGGGTCGCCCCCGTTGCATTCCTCGTCGTCGCCGTCGTCTTGGTTGCAGTGGATCACCACCTCATCGCCGACTTTCCATCGTTTGACCTTGTCCCCGACGGCCCAGACGATGCCCGACGCGTCCGACCCCGCGATGTGATAGGGCTGTTTGTGGACATCAAACGGGCTTATTGGCTGGCCCAAGCCGGCCCAGACCCCGTTATAGTTCACCCCCGCCGCCATCACCATCACCAGCACTTCGTTGCTGTCGATGGCCCATGTGTCCACCACCTCGGCCAGCATCGCCTGTTCGGGTTCACCATGCCGTTCGCGCCGGATCG
>JANNNF010000387.1:0-3786 GCA_031398405.1 Rhodobacterales bacterium
GAAACCCCCTTGGGCCGCCGGGTGCCCATCGACTATGACGGTGACGCCCCCTCCATCGAGGTGCGCCTGCAAGAGATGTTCGGGGTGACTGTGCATCCGGTGGTGGGGGCCGCGCGCCTGCCCCTGCGCATCACCCTGCTGTCACCGGGGCAGCGCCCGGTGCAGGTGACGATGGACTTGCCCGGCTTTTGGGCACGGTCCTACGCTGATGTGCGCCGCGACATGCGCGGGGCCTACCCGCGACACCCATGGCCCGAAGACCCCATCCGGGCCGAACCCACCCTGCGCGCAAAACCACGCGGCACCTGACCCTTTCAGGCCTGAAACAGCTTGTGATCCGCCACCCCCTTCAAAGCGCTTTGAATTAACGTTAGGACAAGCGGCGGCATAAGAGGGATAGTCACATGCAGACGGCACAACAGGGGCGCATCGCCATTGCGGCAATGTTTCTGGCGAACGGGTTTGTCATGGGGGCTTGGGCACCGCAAATTCCGCTGCTGCTGCCGCGTCATGGGATTACCGAATTTGCACTTGGCCTGCTGATCCTCGGGCTGGGGGTGGGGGCTGTCAGTGCGATGCTGTTTGCGGGCAAGCTGATCGCCCGGTTTGGGTCGCGCACCGTTTTGCGGGCTTTTGCGCTGTCAATTGTGCCGGTCTTGCCGATTGTGGTTTATGCGCCCTCAGTACCAGTGCTGGCCTTGGCGATGGCCATTCTGGGCGCGTTGATCGGCTGCATGGACGTGGCTATGAACGCAAACGCGGTCGAGGTAGAACGCCGCCTTGGCCGCGCGATCATGTCGGCCAGCCACGGATTCTGGAGCCTTGGCGGCTTTGTCGGCGGATCCGTCGGCGGGGTTTTGATTGCGCGCACCAGCGCCGAGGCGCAAGCCCTGACCGTGGCAGGTGTGGTCGCGGTGATTGTTCTGCTGGCGATGCGCTATTTGCTGACTGAACCTGCCGCAGCCCCCTCTGCCACGCCCAAAGCTGCCCCCGCCATGCTGCCACGCAATGGCGCCATCTGGTTGCTGGGATTGATGGCGATGCTATGTATGGTCCCGGAAGGGGCAGTGCTTGACTGGGCCGCGCTTTACATGCTGGACGATCTTGGCACGCCGGCTGAACGCTCGGGTCTGGCGTTCGCGTTGTTTTCCGCGGCCATGGCGGTGATGCGCTTTGCCGGAGACGCGCTGCGCAATCGCTTTGGCGCGGTGCTGACGTTGCAGGTTTCGGGGGCTACCGGTGCCATTGGACTGCTGATCGCAGCACTGGCTCCGAATGATACCGTGGCACTGGTCGGGTTCTTTCTGTCGGGGCTTGGGGTGGCCAACATGGTGCCGATCATGTTTTCGGCGGCGGGCAACTTTCCAGGCATATCGTCAGGTGCCGCTCTGTCTACCGTTACCATGGTCGGTTATGCGGGCATCCTGGTGGCCCCGTCCAGCATCGGGTTTGTGGCCGAGGCCATCGGGTTTCGCGTGACCTACGCCGCCTTGGCGTTATTGCTGGTGGGTGTCGCCCTGATGGCCAGCCGGGTGGCCATTGCCGATGGGGTGCATGGTCAGCCCAAGGCCGTTGCCATCTGATCTGCAGCCACCAAGGTGGCAAAATCGGCCCCGAGCAGCGATAGTGTGACCCGCAGCACGGTATTTGCGTTGGGGGCGACCGGCGGCAATGCGGTCCGCCTTCCCCATCTGCATGTCGATCAGCAGGAGTGTGGTCGCCGTCAAGCCCCCATATAGTCAGCTTTGCCCAGTTCAACGCCATTGTGACGCAAGATGTTGTAGGCGGTTGTCGCATGGAAATAAAACTGCGGCAGCGAATAGACCATCAGATATTGCAGCCCCGGCATCGTCACATCCTGCCCGCGCATTTTGAGGGTGACGTCCCGTGCAGCGGCCCCGTCATAGGCCTGCGCCGGAAACGTGGCCATGTAGGCGCGGGCGGCGGCGATGCGGGTTTGCAGCTCGGCAAAGCTGGTTTCGGTGTCGGGAAAGGATTGCGGCACCTGCCCCGCCAACCGTGCCGAGGCCCTTGCAGCAAAATCGCAGGCCAGTTGCACCTGGCGCGTAAAGGGCAGCATGTCGGGGAACAGGCGGAACGCCAGCAACGCTTCGGGCTTGATGTTCTTCGCCGTGGCATGGGCGTCGGCCTTGGCCAGAACGGCGGACAGCGCGCCAAGGCTGCGGTCCAGCGGCGGAACTATGGTTGCATACATCGGGGGCCCCTTTGGCATATGATGCGCGTTGATCGGCCCCGGCGGGGGCACAAGTCAAGCGCCACCCTTGTCAGAGGCACGGGGCAGTGTCAGATATTCGCCATGAACATCGATACGCCCTTGGCCAAGCGCAGCGGCTTGCCCCCCGAATTTCAGCTGATTTTGGCAGAGCATCCGCGCAAGAGCTGGCCCGATCACCGCGATTTCAATGGCCTCGCTGCATTCTGGCTGGACCGCCATCTGTCCTTTCGCCACACGATGGGGCAGTTGCGCGCGGACGCCGAGGCCCTGATCGACCGCAAGATCGCCCCTGCGGCTTATGGCAAGCGCCTGCAACGGCTGGGGTCCGGGTTGCTGGGCGATCTGATCGGCCATCATCAGATAGAGGATGACGCCTATTTCCCGAAACTTGCCCGGCTGGAACCCCGCATCGCGCGCGGGTTTGACATGCTGGACGCCGACCATCACGCCCTGCACGAATTGATTGACTGCTTTGCCAAGGGCGCGAATGCCGTGCTTGGGGTCGAAGACGACACCCGCCACCGGGCCGCCGTGACCCGTTTTGCTGCCGATCTGTCAGCATTTGATGGGCTGCTGGCGCGGCACTTGACCGATGAGGAAGATCTTGTGCTGCCGGTGGTGCTGAAACATCGGGTGGGATAACTCTCACCGGTCATGCACGCCTTTGCCTGCAAGGATATGGCCGCGATACTTGGCAATCCGTGCCACCCGCGTGGCAGCGGTTTTGGCCGAGGAAAGGGCTATGACATAGCTTTTCTGCCGGCCCGGGGTCAGAGCCTGAAATGCCTCGGCAAGGTCAGCGTCGCCGTCCAGCGCGGTCAGCAGGTCATCCGGCAGATCAAGGGTTCGATCGTCTATCGCAGGCGTCACCCCTGCCACCGCATATCCCATCGCCTCGATCAGATAGGCCCGGATTACCGGGGCCAGCTTGGCAACCATGGTATTGTCGGAAACCCGGATCATATTGGCGTGCCGGGTGTTCGGGCCTTGCTTTTCCAATACCTTGTCAGGGTCGACCATCAGGGCGGCGTTGAAAAAGGTCAGGCGGAAATCACCCCGAAATGCCCCGATGATCGCAATGTTGCGCTCGGCGTGCATATAGCAGGGATGCCCCCACTTTACCGTTTCGACCAGCTCCGCACCCACACAAATCTGCCGCAGATCGGCAAGGCCACTGGCCCATGCCCGCACCGAACAGTCAGGCGTCGCAAACCGGTCACACCGCCCGCAGCCTTTCCGGAAATACTCCGCAATATCGGTGATCACGGGATTCCTCCGATGAAGATGGCTATCGAGAGTTGTAGCGATTTTTGACCGACATACCAAACGGCTGATGTTGGAGGATTTATTCGGCCAGCGGCCTTGATCCAGACCCTGGCCAGCCACGGCGTGGGCCGTGCGTTGCACGCATACCCCGAGGAAGTGGCCACCTGGCCCAGCCGGGGCGACACCCGGCCCATGCAAAAGGGGCTGGTGCTGACGGTCGAGCCGTGCCTGTCCCGGGGTGGGACATGGGCCAGACAAGGCCGCGACGGCTGGACGCTGTATGC
>JANNNF010000389.1:0-15900 GCA_031398405.1 Rhodobacterales bacterium
CGAGTTAAACGGCACATAGCCCACCGAACGGCGTGCCCCATAAAAATGCGAGACAAAGGTCAGGCCATAAACACAGCAGGCCGATCCCGACAACACTGTCGCCACCCGGCGCATACGCAGACCCACCCGCAACGACCCGAACGCGGGGCACATGGACTGAGGCTTGTCATGTGGACCTTGCGGGTAGTCGCGCGCAAACCCGTCCAACAGTTCAGAATTCCCCGCAGCCCGCGCGGCCAACGCCATTGTGGAACCGGCATGGCAACCCATACCGTCGTCGCCTGCGGGGGCGCTGTCCGCGGAACCGGCGACCCCCTCGGTCACTGGCGTGTCGGCGGCGCTGTCGTACCGGATTTCGGTCATCAGCGCACCCCTTTGGCCGCTAGTGCGCGCAAGGCGGCTTCCATCCGGGCGAGGGCTTCGAGGTCACACATTGTCATAAACCACTTCGAGCGAGGGTTTGACGACGGCATTCTTTCCGCGCATGTCGAGGTCCGTGGCCGGGGTCAGCACGAAATCTGCCCCGGTAATCTCGGCACTGAACAAGCCGAGCAATCCATCCTGTGTCAGCGGTGCCGGGCGCACTGGCGGAGCCACACCAACGGCATCAGCTAGGGCTGCAAACATCGGGCCCCACTGGGATTCGTAGCTGCCCACGATCTGATAATTCGCCGATCTCCGGCGCAGATCGTCATCCTGCGGAATCGCCGCCAGCACTGGAATCTTGACCGCTTCGGCAAAGGCCGCAGCTTCGCCGGTGCCGTCATCTTTGTTGATCACCAGCCCCGCGATGCCGACATTGCCACCCAGACGGCGGAAGTATTCGACAGCCGAGCAGACGTTGTTGGCGACATACAGCGATTGCAGATCGTTCGAGGCCACAAGGATAACCTTCTGCGCCATGTCCCGGGCGATCGGCAGACCAAATCCGCCGCAGACCACATCACCGAGGAAATCAAGCAGCACATAGTCGAAATCCCAGTCGTGGAACCCAAGCTTTTCCAGCAATTCAAACCCGTGGATGATCCCGCGCCCGCCGCAACCGCGACCGACCTCTGGCCCGCCCAATTCCATCGCGAACACACCGCCGCGCTTGAAACAAACGTCGCCGATCTTGACCTCTTCGCCCGCCAGCTTCTTGCGGGTTGACGTCTCGATGATCGTCGGGCAGGCCTTGCCGCCGAACAGCAGGCTGGTGGTATCCGACTTCGGATCGCAGCCGATCAGCAGCACCCGCTTGCCCATTTCCGCCATCATGTGCGACAGGTTGGCCAGAGTGAACGACTTACCGATGCCACCTTTGCCGTAGATTGCAATGATTTGCGTCTTGGATGTCGGTTCTCCCTGCGGGATTTCCAGCGTGGGTTCTTCAGCGGCTTCCTGACGCAGGCGCGCATCGAAGTCCTTCAGGTTGGGTACATCGTTCATGCGTGGCCGCTCCAATTCAAGATCATTTTCAAGCAGTTGGCGTCAGTAAAGGCTGTTTCATAGGCCCCCGGTGCCGAAGCTGCGGGTTCGGTGTGGGTGATCAGGCCCGACAAGCTTAACGCGCCGGATTCGATCAGCGCGCGGGTGGCGGTCAGGTCTTCGGACTGCCATTCGCTGGCAATTCTAATGCGGGCTTCCCGCATGAAAGCCGCAGGAAAGGCGAAGGCGACGGGTTCAGTGTAGAACCCGGCCAGCACGATCTCGCCGCCTTTGGCCAGCCGCGAAATCAGTGTATCGAGCAGGCCCTTGGCCCCGCTGGCGTCGTAAATCGCACGGTAATTGTGGCGGGTGTCAGTGGCGGGGTCGATCACCTCATAGCCTGTAGAACCATGGCGACGATCAGCATTGGTTTCCCAAACGGTTGGCGCGGGGGCACCCGCCGCAACCGTCAACCGCGCCAGCAACCGACCAAGTGTGCCATGCCCCACGATCAAGTCCGGCAGTGCCGTGTTGAACCCGGCGACAGCATGACGGGCGGTGGCCGCAAGCGCCAGCAAAGCCCCCTCTGCCCCCATCCCACTGTCGATCCGTGCCACTCGCGACGCCTTTGTCACCAGCCGGCGCGAGGCTCCACCAAACAGTCCCTTCACATCACCGGCAAAGCAATTGGCCCCCGGAACAAACACATGTTCGCCAACCCGGAACCCCGTGCCCACCCCGGCCTCAACCACCACACCGGCAGCTTCGTACCCCGGCACTAACGGATAGCCCATCCCCGGAAAGGCGGGCATGGTACCCGACCAGAACAGCTTTTCAGTGCCGGTAGAAATGCCGGACCACGCGACATCCACCACCAGATCATCCGCCCCCGGATCGACCAGCAACAGGCTTTCCAGCCCCAACCGGTTTGGCCCTGACAAGATGACAGCAGTGGTTTGCACGGTAGTCCCCCCAAGGCCTTCGCGGTGGATCGCCCCTTGAGGAGTCGCATCACCGCGTTCAAGCGCTTAGGTGTAACATTAAACTTACAGATCAAAGTGTCAATTTAATTAGACACATCGCGGCGCTATTTCCGCACAGCCGTTACAGCCGAGGTGACGAAGGGGCGGAAACCGGGGTGGCTTTGTGGCGTGTCAAAGCCTGCCTGCCTTAGGAAAGCAGCAATTTCTGTGGCAGAACGGGTGCGCCCCGTCTGCATCGCAAGGGTGTATATGGAAAAGTACACGTCAGTGGCTGGATCAGGCCGCAACCCACCCGACATCGGTTCTGATATCACCACTGTACCACCCGGCGGCAGCGCGTCATGCACCGCGCGCAGCAAGGTGGCCACTGTCGAATCACTATGGTCGTATAACACCCGTATCAGACTGATGGCATCCGCCCCCGTCGGCAGCGGATCGTCGCGAAACGATCCTGGCACAATGGTCAACCGCCGTGCAAGATCGCGCGGAACCCCTGCCACCACGGCAGGCAGGTCAAACAGAGTCAGCTTTAGTGCAGGGCAGGCTTGCGCAACTATCGCCAAAAATGCTCCGGTGCCGCCACCTACATCCATCAGGTGGCGAAAGGGACGAAAGTCCACAAGGCGAAGGGTATCAGCGGCAACCAAGCCCTGACTGTCGGACATCAGGGCCGAATAATGGGCGGTCACGGCAGGGTCGGTCGCCCCGCCTGCGCCAAAGACATAAGGCCAGAAAGCCGCAAGTTCGGGCTGGGTCTGACCCCGAAAAAACGCAACCGGATCAGTTAGATCACGGTAAAGTACTGGGTGGTGGCGCACCATGGCCTCCAACCCCGGCACGGTCAAAAACGCGGCACCGCGCGGGGACAGATGCCAGATATCGCTGCGCCTGCGCAGCAGTTTCAGCGCGGCTCCGGCTTGCAGCAAAATCGCCATGCGGTCCGGACCAAGGTCACTGAACTGGGCAAGGGTGGCTGTGTCGGCAGGTTCCTCGGCCAGCCTGTGCAGCAGGCGCAAGTCAACCAAAGCCAGCAGTGCCTGTGACCGCACAAAGCCTGAGACCACTTCGAACAGCGCGTCCCCTTCGGCCCGGGCGATATGCTTTAGCCCCGGAATCCGCGCGCAAAAGCGGTGAAAGCGGGGCGACAGCGCCAACCGTACGCCCAAAGTTTGCCGCGACTGCGGTGCAGTCACTTGGCCCCCGCGACGATCTGCGCAACGCCAGCAGGCATGATCCGCCGGGCCGTCGCCCGCACAAGGCCCGCCAGCATCGCCTCACCGGGACAAGCCGGGATCGAAGCGATGGCACCCGCCAGAATATCCTGCAAATGCCGCGCAGCACCGGCAACGCCCATGTCGGCCACGGCAGACGGGCGGTTGTGGGCGGCGTCCTGACCGCAAGGCTTCCCCATGGTTTCAGCGCTCTCCAGCGCGTCTTTCAGGTCGTCGGCCACCTGAAACGCAGCCCCGATCCGCGCCCCAAGCTCTTCCCACGGCTCGCCATCCTGGCCCGCCGCGATAGCGCCCATCTGCGTGGCCGCAATAAACAGCGCGCCGGTTTTGGCCCGGTGATAGGCTTGCAGGTTCACATGGTTTTCGGACTCCCACCCCTGCCCGGCGCAGATACCCATCGGCATCCCCGTGCGCTGCGCCAGCGTGGTGATCAGCCTTAAGGCGCGGTCTGGCGCATCACCGGCAGCACGGGCAAGCACTTCAAATCCCAGCACAATCAGGCTATCACCTGCCAGAACAGCCAAGGGCTCTCCGTATGCCTTATGCACTGACGGTTTGCCACGCCGGATATCGGCATCGTCAAAACAGGGCAGATCGTCGTGGATCAGGCTGGCGCAATGGATCACCTCCAGCGCCGCCGCTGCCGCATCGGTCAACCCCGGGCGATCATCGCCGCAGGCCTGCGCCACGGCGATCAGGATTGTCGGCCTGATCCGCGCGCCGCCCGGTGTCACGCCATAATCGAGGGCCGACGCCAGCCTGCCCGGAGCCTCGCCGGGGTGGCCCTGCCCCATCTGTATCGCCCTTGCGACTGCCGCCTCAATCCGTGCCGTAAAATCCATATCGCGCCCTTTCACGGCCCGCCTTACCCCCGGCAATCTGCACGGTCGCATCGGATGTGTAAATAAAAACTTACAGTTTTGCCGAATGTAGCTGGACAGCAACCGTTACCCTGCGCCACTCTTATCTCATGCAGACGGCAGAAAAACAGGTGATCGTCATCGGGGCTGGAATGGGCGGGCTCGGCGCGGCGATCCGCCTAGCGGCTGTGGGTTGGCGCGTGACAGTGCTGGAAGCGGCCGATACCCCGGGCGGCAAGGCGCGAGCAATGCCGTCGGCGGCAGGTCCGGTCGATGCGGGGCCAACCGTGCTGACCCTTCGCGCCACGTTTGACGCGTTGTTCGCGTTGGCGGGGGAACGGCTGGATGACCACATAAAGCTGATCCGCCAACCCATTCTGGCGCGACATTTCTGGCCCGATGGCAGCCAGTTGGACCTGTTCCCCGACACCGACGCCACTATTGCCGCCATCACTACCTTCGCGGGCGCGCGCGAGGCCGCGGCCTTCGCCCGTTTCAACCGTCTCGCCACCGACCTGTACCAGGCCTTTGAGGCTCCGGTGATGCTGTCCCCCCGCCCTGATCTGCCCGCCATTCTGCGCGCGACCCTGCGCCAGCCGCGCCTATGGCCTGCGCTTTTGCCGGGCATGACCCTGATGCGCCTGCTGACCCTGCAGTTCCGCGACCCCAGGTTGATCCAGTTGTTTGCCCGCTATGCGACCTACGTCGGCGGCAGGCCGGGCCATTCGCCGGGGGTTCTGGCGCTGATCTGGCGGGCGGAAGCTGCGGGGGTCTGGGCGGTGCAAGGCGGGATGCACCACTTAGCCGCACAACTGGCCTGCCTTGCAGAAAGGTTGGGGGTGACGTTCCGCTATGCCACCCCGGCGCAGCGGATTGTCACGCAAGGCGGGCGCGTCACGGGGGTGCAGATTGCGGCCGGGGCCATCCTGCCCTGTGCAGGCGTGGTATTCAACGGCGATCCCGGCGCGCTGACAGCGGGTCTGCTGGGCGACGCACCCCGCACCGCGTGCCCCAAGCCCGGCCCGCACAGCCTGTCGGCTTATGTCTGGGCCTTTGCCAGCACGCCCAGCGGGCCGCGCGCCGCCGATCTGATCTACCACAACGTGTTTTTCAGCGCCAACCCGCAGGCCGAGTTCGGCCCCATCGGACGCGGTCAGATGCCCGAAGACCCTTCACTTTACATCTGCGCGCAAGACCGGGCCACAGGCCGCGCCCCCCCGCTTGAACGGTTCGAGATTATCGTCAACGCCCCCGCCAACCGCCCCCCCCCCGCACAGGAAGCCGACACATGCCGCAACCGCACCTTTCCAACGCTGGCCCGGATGGGGCTGACCTTTACCCCCTCACCGCAGGGTCTGACCACTCCCAGCCTTTTGGCGCAGCGGTTTCCGGGATCGATGGGCGCGATTTACGGGCGCAGTCCGGAAGGCGCGTTGGCGGCTTTTCAACGTCCGCAAGCACGGACGGCGCTGCCGGGTCTGTATCTGGCGGGGGGGGCGGCGCATCCCGGAGCGGGGGTGCCGATGGCGGCTTTGTCCGGCCAGCACGCGGCCGAGGCGATGATACGCGACCTGACTTCTCAGTTCCCGTCGCCCCCGATGGCTACGCCTGGTGGTACATAGACGGCGTGTCAGACGACGGAAAACAGGCAGTATCCGTCATCGGGTTCATCGGATCGGTGTTTTCCCCATGGTACGCTTGGTCGGGCAGGCGCGATCCGCAGAACCATTGCTGCATCAACGTCGCCACCTACGGCCCCGGCGGGCGGTTCACCATGACAGACCGGGGGCGGTCTGCGCTGCGCCAATCGCGCGATACCTTGCAGGTCGGGCCATCCTCGATGCACTGGACCGGGCGCGAGTTGGTGATCCAGATTGATGAAATCGGTGCCCCCCCGATGATCACCCCTGTGCGCGGCACCATCACTCTTACTCCGCAGGCTTTGACGGATGTTGAGGTGTGTCTGACGCCCGATGGCCGTCATTTGTGGCGTCCATTTGCGCCAAGCTGCACGATCAAGGTTGATCTGACCCAAGGCCACCGCTGGCAAGGCCACGGCTATTTCGATGCCAATTTCGGCACGGCAGCGTTAGAGGCCGACTTTCGGTTCTGGACATGGGGTCGCTTTCCCCTGCGTGACCGGACGGTGTGTTTTTACGATGCGACCCGGGCAGATGGCTCGACCCTCGCTTTGGGGCTGGAGGTCGATGCCAAAGGTGAGGCACGGAAAATCACCCCGCCGCCGCTGACCAGTTTCCCCCGCAGCCTGTGGCAGGTCCGCCGCGAGACCCGCGCAGACGCAGGATTTCAGCCGCGCCAGATGCTGCCAATGCTGGACGCACCGTTTTACTCGCGCAGCCTGGTGCAGACCAAGATTGACGGTGAAATCACCACCGGTGTTCACGAAGCCCTTGATCTGGCAAGGTTTCGCAACCCAGTGCTAAAACCCATGCTGGCCATGCGTGTGCCCCGCCGCGCCAACTGGCCAGCCAAGGGCTAAGCTCTCACCCAGCCCCACAGACCGCGCATATCACGCGCGTCCAGGGGGGCCGATCCGTCACATGATGCCGTCAGCCTTCAGGCCCGCATAGCATTCGTTCAGCGATTTCGTGGCCCGCGCGATCAGGATATCAATCTCGTCCGTCGTGATGACCAGCGGCGGTGAGATGATCATGCGGTCACCGACATGGCGCATGATCAGGTTGTTGGCAAAACACCGCTCGCGGCAGCGATAGCCGACAGTGCCCTGCTCGCCTGCAAACCGCGCGCGGGTGGTCTTGTCGGGGGTCAGGGCAATCGACCCCATCAGCCCCACCAGCTTGGCTTCACCCACCATCGGATGGTCGGTCAACGCCGCCCAACGGCTGGCAAGGTAAGGGTTGGCCACATCACGGACGTGCTCGATGATGCCTTCTTCTTCGATGATCCGCAGGTTTTCCAGCGCGACAGCCGCCGCCACCGGGTGGCCGGAATAGGTGTAGCCGTGGTTGAAATCGCCATGCGCGCCCAACACCTCGGCCACCTCGTCACAGACCACCGACCCACCTATGGGCTGATAGCCGGAGGACAAGCCCTTGGCGATGGTCATGATATGTGGCTTGATCCCGAAGGTCTGGCTTCCGAACCAGTTGCCGGTGCGCCCGAAACCCGTGATCACCTCATCGGCGATCAGCAAGATGCCATACTTGTCCACAATCCGCTGAATCTCGGGCCAGTAGGTGCTGGGCGGAATAATCACGCCGCCCGCGCCCTGCACCGGTTCACCAATGAACGCGGCCACATTCTCGACCCCCAACTCGAGGATCTTGGCCTCCAGCTCCTGTGCGCGCATCAACCCGAAAGCCTCGGGCGTCATCTCGCCGCCTTGCGCCCACCAGTTCGGCTCGCCGATATGCACGATGCCCGCCAGCTTGCCGCCATGCGCGTGGATGCCCGCCATGCCGCCCAAGGTACCGCCGCCGATGGTAGACCCGTGATAGCCGTTGTGCCGCGCGATGATGATTCGCTTTTCGGTCTGGCCCTTGATGTCCCAATAGCGGCGCACCATGCGGATGTTCGTGTCATTCGCCTCTGACCCCGACCCTGCAAAGAACACATGGTTCAGATCGCCCGGTGCCAGTTCTGCGATCTTGGTGGCAAGGGCGATGGCAGGCACATGGCTGGTCTGGAAAAATGTGTTGTAATAAGACAGCTCATCCATCTGCCGCTTGGCCACATCGCCCAGCTCGGTACGGCCGTAGCCGATGTTCACGCACCACAGGCCCGCCATCGCATCGATGATCTTGTGGCCTTCAGTGTCGGTCAGCCAAACCCCCTTGCCCGATTTCATGATCCGCACGCCCTTTTTTGCAAGGGCCGCGTTTTCGGAAAACGGGTGCATGTGGTGGGCCGCATCAAGCGCCTGCAAGTCGGCAGTGGGCATATGGTTGGTGATCTTGTTCATGGCGCGGCCCTTTCGGTTGCCGGGAGGATTGCCCCGGTTTACGCCACAATATGATCAAAACAAAAAGGGTTCAAGGAATTTGATCAAATTATTTGAACCTTCAGATTTGCCCTTCCGCCAAGGCCAGTTTGACCTGATCCACCCCGTCGGCAATGTCGCGGTGGATTGCTGCGGCCACGCCCTGCGCGTCACCTGCCCGCATCGCGGCCAGCGCTTCAGAATGGCGATCGGGCAGCGACTGCGACCCATAGCGCGCGCAGACCACCCGCAACGACGGGCCAAAGCGCAGCCACAGCGACTGTGCCATATCCAGCAGAATGGGTGCATCAGACGCCTCGTAAAGCGCAAAGTGGAAGGCGTGATTGGCCTCAAGGTAGGCAGACACCTCGCCCGCCTTGATCGCCCGGTCCACCGCATTGTCGATGGCCTGCAAACGGTCGATCAGCGCGGGCGTAAGATGCGCAGCCGCCAGTTCCGCCAGTTTGGGTTCAATCGTCAGCCGCGCAAATGCCACCTGATCCAGCAAACCGGCGGTCAGTTGCGGCACCGCCACCCTGCGATTGCCCTGCGGCAAAAGCGCGCCCTCGGCCGTCAGACGGCGGATTGCCTCACGGACAGGGGTCATGCCCGCGCCAAGACCCGCGACCAACCCCTGAATGGTGATCGGCTGGCCGGGCTCCAGATGCCCATAGAGCACCATATCGCGCAAGCGCGCGTAGGTGATTTCATGGGTCGGTATTTTCCGGCTGTCCGCGTCCATCTTGTCTCCCACACTGGCCTGACTGTTATGATGTGCGGGGCGTTGCAATCAAGTGGCCATCTGCGTGTCAATCGATCGTCGGGTGACAAAATCCGCACCACAGGCTTGGACTGGCGCAAAGTGACGCGCTGGATATAGTGCGGATCAGACAAACGGCAGCAGGCCGGCAAGGCCAAGCCAAAAACGGGAGGACGACATGAAAACCATCAAGGGCCCGGCCTTGTTTCTGGCGCAGTTTGCAGGAGACGCGGCCCCGTTCAATTCTTGGGACAGCATCACAAGATGGGCGGCGGATTGCGGCTACAAAGGCGTGCAGGTGCCGTCTTGGGACGCACGCCTGTTTGATCTGGAAAAGGCCGCGGCGTCGGTCGGCTATTGTGAAGAGCTTACAGGCATTGCCCGTGCAAATGGGGTTGAGATCACTGAGCTATCCACACATTTGCAAGGCCAGTTGGTGGCAGTGCACCCCGCCTATGATGTGGCGTTTGACGGCTTTGCCGCGCCGTCTGTTCGCGGCAACCCGAGTGCCCGCGCCGAATGGGCGGTTGATCAGGTGAAAAAGGCGTTGACCGCCTCGAAGAACCTACAGCTGACAGCGCAGGCCACATTTTCGGGGGCATTCGCCTGGCCGTACATCTATCCTTGGCCGCAGCGCCCCGAAGGACTGGTAGAGGCCGCGTTTGATGAGTTGGCCAAACGCTGGCTGCCAATCCTGAACCATGCCGAGGACTGCGGCGTTGATCTGGCCTATGAGATTCACCCCGGCGAAGACCTGCTTGATGGCATCAGTTATGAGATGTTTCTGGAACGCGTCGGCAACCACACCCGCGCGCTAATGCTGTACGACCCCAGTCACTATGTCTTGCAACACCTTGATTATCTCACACATATCGACATCTACCACGAGCGCATCGCCATGTTCCACGTCAAGGACGCCGAACTGAACCCCACCGGCCGGCAGGGCGTCTACGGCGGCTTTCAATCTTGGGTCAACCGGGCTGGGCGTTTTCGCAGCCTTGGCGACGGTCAGGTCAATTTTGGCGGCATCTTTTCAAAACTGACGCAGTATGGCTTTGACGGCTGGGCAGTGGTGGAATGGGAATGTTGCCTGAAACATCCCGAGGATGGTGCCCGCGAAGGGGCGGCGTTTGTGAAGGATCACATCATCCGGGTGACGAAAAGGGCTTTTGACGATTTCGCCGGGGCTGGCACTGACCATGTCGCAAACCGGTGGATGTTGGGATTGGAGTAAGCAGCGGACTGGGGCCAGCCACAGACCCCGGGATATTTCCAGACAGAAAATGAACAGAGGAAGATCATGGCTATAACCGCCGCTCATGTTGCCCGCAGCCCCCGTATCCGTCTGGGAATGGTGGGGGGGGGGCGCGATGCGTTTATCGGGGCAGTCCACCGCATCGCTGCCCGGATTGATGACCAATATGAATTGGTTGCCGGATGCTTTTCATCCAACGCGGAAAAGAGCCTCGCCTCGGCAGCCGATCTGGGTGTGCCGCGTGCCTATGGTGATTTTACCGAAATGGCGATCCGCGAGGCAAAGCGCAAGGACGGGATCGAGGCGGTAGCGATTGTCACTCCCAACCACATGCACGCGCCCGTGGCGATGCAGTTTCTGAAACGCGGCATCCATGTGATCTGCGACAAACCGCTGACCGCGACCTTGGCCGAAGCAAAAAAGCTGGCCAAGGCGGCAGAGGCCTCTGGCGTGGTGTTTGCGCTGACGCACAACTACACTGGCTATCCGATGGTGCGGCACGCCAAAGCGATGGTCGCGACAGGCGATCTGGGCGATATCCGGCTGGTACATGTGGAATACGCGCAAGACTGGCTGGCCGAACCGATCGAGGCCACCGGGCAAAAGCAGGCCGCATGGCGCACCGACCCTGCGCAATCTGGCGCGGGCGGGTCTACCGGCGATATCGGCACGCATGCTTTCAATCTTGCGAATTTCGTTTCCGGCTTGATGCTGGACCAGCTCGCCGCCGATCTGCAATCCTTCGTACCGGGGCGCAAGCTGGACGACAATGCCCACGTCATGTTGCGTTTTCAGGGCGGCGCGCGGGGGATGCTGTGGTGTTCGCAGGTGGCCACGGGCTTGGAAAACGGGTTGAAGCTGCGAATTTTTGGCACCAAGGCGGGAATTGAGTGGAACCAGGAAGACCCAAATTATCTGTGGGTGACGCCGCTTGGTGCGCCGAAATTCCGCCTGACGCGTGGTGGCGTGGGCACCGGGCCAGAGGCAGCCCGCGTCAGCCGCATCCCCCCCGGCCACCCGGAAGGCTATCTGGAGGGCTTTGCCAATATCTATGCAGAGGCAGGCCGCGCGATTTTGGCCCGGCGTGATGGTGTCGCGGTGGCACCCGAAGTCACCTTTCCCGGCCTGAAGGAAGGGCTGGAGGGGGTGGCTTTCGTAGATGCCTGTGTGCGGTCATCCGCCCGAAACGGGGCGTGGGTGTCACTGGCGCGTTGACAGGTTGCAATGCCCCTCATGACACCGCTTATCTGTGCGCAGGTCAAAGGGGCAATAACAACGGCCGACTTTGGCCCGGCACGTCAGGCAGCAGCCACATCAGGGTTATGCCGCATGACCCAAAAATTCAGCGCGCCTGCCACCGTCACCCACAACAGATACGGAGCAAACATCGCCCCTGCGATCCAGTCGAACTGCCAGAACGCAACCGTTGTGGCCGCTACCGAAAGCCACAAGGCGACCATCACTACCAGCCCGGCGCGTATCTGGTGCAGACCAAAGAACACCGGCGTCCACAGCGTGTTGCAAGCAATCTGCAAGGCCCAGAACGCCATCGCGTACTCTGCGCCGGGGAGTGGTCCGACCCGCATCGCCGCGCCTGCCATCAGGAAATAAAGGCAGGTCCAGACCACCGGGAACATCCAGTCTTTCGGGGTCCACCATGGTTTTGCCAACGCGCGATACCATGCCCCCGGCCCGAACAGCGCCCCGGTGGCGGCAGCCGCGCCGCAGGCAGCAAGATAGGTGGCGAACAGGGCGATATCCATGGGCGTGGCCTTGCAAGGAACTCTCACGCAGACTTAGGGCAGCCCCCCGCGCAATCCAACCCCTGTCAAGCTGACATCGCCCGATCACGCGCTTCGAGTTGCGCCAGAACCCCCAGCAAAGCGTCGGACCGGCCCCGCAGAGGGGCAGCACGGCTGGCGGCGGCCACCAGAAATTCAACCTCGGGTGCTGATTTTGCGTGTAGCGCGGGTGCGCGCGGAAGCACCGCCGCCGCGCCGCTGCGCAGTATGGAAAGCCCCAGCCAGCCCAGTTTTTGCCGCCCCGACGTGCGCGCCCGCTGGGTTACGGAATCAAACCCGGCTTTCGCCACTTGGCCCCCGATGCCATCATAAATATAGCGCGCTGCAAAAATCCCCGGGCGACAATCCAGCGGCAGTACCGAAACCCCCGCCTCTGATCGCGCATAAAGCACACGCGCTTGGGTCAACAACCGCGCCACGCAGCGCCGCTGTCCGCTTGAGGCCACGCGCAGATCCGTAACCCCTTCGTCGCGCAGCCAGTCCAGTGGCAGATAGACCCGGCCCGCCCGCGCGTCTTCCCCCACATCGCGGGCGATGTTGGTCAGTTGCATCGCAAGCCCCAGATCGCAGGCCCGCGCCAGCGCATCACCGTCACGCACCCGCATCAGCACGCACATCATTGCGCCAACCGACGCAGCCACGCGGGCGGCATAGTCCAGCACACCCGAAAGATCATCATATTGCCGCCCAACCGCATCCCACGCCATGCCTTCCAGCAGCGCATCGGGCAATGCGCGAGGCATGTCGAACCCGTCGACCACACCCGTGAACGCCCGGTCCGCGGCAGCATTAGCGGGCTGGCCTCGGTACACCCGATCCAGCCGGTCACGCAAGCGCAGCACGGCGTCGGCCTTATCATCGCCATCATCCACTGCATCGTCGGCCAATCTGCAAAACGCATAAAGCGCCAGGGCCGGGTCGCGCACACGGGCAGGCAGCAGGCGGGAAGCCGCATGGAACGACAGACTGCCGGTGCGGATCGCCGAGCGGCACGCCTCGAGGTCCACCGGGGCGATCATTCTGCCGCCAACGGCAAAGCCGCCTTCCAGCGAACCGGCGCATCGGGAACCAGTGTGCCCAGCACCTCTGCCGTCGCAATCACTCCCGGCACCCCTGCCCCGGGATGCGTGCCAGCACCGGCCAGAAACAGGCCTGGCAGTTCTTCGGAGACATTATGCGGTCGGAACCACGCCGATTGCAGGATGCGCGGTTCAATCGAGAACCCGGACCCATAGGGTGACAGATAACGGTCACGAAAGGTTTCCGGCGTGAAAACGAGGCTTTCGGTGATATGGTCGCGAAACCCCGGCAAGAGGCGTTCCTCGATCATCGCGGCCATCTTGTCGCGGTAAGCATCGCTTTCCTGCGCCCAGTTCACCCCATTGTCATGCCCCAGATGGGGCACCGGGCTTAGCACATAGAACGTATCACCGCCTTCGGGGGCCACCGACGGGTCGGTCACCGACGGGCGATGCACATAGAGGCTCATGTCATCCGCAAGCTTGCCGCGAACGAAAATATCCTTGATGTGCTCGCGGTAGCGCGGACCGACGACGATGGAATGATGCCCCACATCGGCCCATTTCCCCTTGGTGCCCGCCGTGCCGAAATACCAGACATAAAGGCCCATCGACCACCGTGTCCGCTTTAACCGGGGCCCCGTCCAGCGTTTCTTCGGCGCATTGCGCAACAGCCGGTCATAGGTGTGCCCGGCGTCGGCGTTGGAGACAACCACGCCTGCCCGCAATTCTTCGCCCCCCACAAGCCGCACCCCCGAAGCCCGGCCCCGGTCAATCAAAACCTCGTCCACCTCGGTGCCCTGCACGACTTCGCCGCCCTGTGCCTCAATCACCCGCACCATCGCATCGGCAATCGCCTGCACCCCGCCCATGGCATAATGCACGCCAAAAGCCTTCTCCAGATGGCTGACAAGGATGTACATTGACGTCACGTTGAACGGATCGCCGCCAATGAACAGCGGGTGAAATGACAGCGCAAACCGCAGGCGCGGGTCGCGGACGCAGCCCGCCGCATGGGCATGGACCGACCGGTCCGCCCGCAGCATGGCAAACTTGGGCAGCACCTTGATCAGATCGGCCAGCTTGTGCATCGACCTCCGACCAAGGTCTTCAAACCCGAACCAATAGCGCGCCTCGCTGTTCTTCTGGAACTTTGTGAACCCCGCCACATCGCCCGGTGACAGCGCCGCCACCTCGGCCCTTACCTTTGCCTCATCCGGCCCCATGCGGAAACTGGAACCATCCTGCCAGCGAATCTCATAGAACGGGTCCATCGGTTTCAGCGTCACGTCACGGTCAAAATCTCGCCCGCAGACCGCCCAAAGGTCTCGCAACCCTTGCGGCACGGTCACGATGGTTGGCCCTAGATCAAAGCGATGGCCCCCATGCGTGATCGACGACCCGCGCCCCCCCGCACGATCCAGCCGATCAATCACCGTCACGCGGTAGCCTTTGGCCCCAAGCCGCATGGCGGAGGCGAGGCCGCCCAATCCCGCGCCAATGACAATTGCTACGGTTGCCTCGGAGGCAACGGGCGACGGGCGGAGGGAAATGGGTGTGTTCATAAGTTGGATGATAGACTGTCTAGTTAGATTTACAATATCGCAGTTTAACATCGGAAAGTGGCAATAAGGCTTCCCCTACCCCCCTTATCCTGTCAAACTAAGTTTACACTTTGCCGCAAAGGACGCGCCGCCCTTGCCTACCACCAGCCTGACCCTCTTCCGATTCTGTGGCCTTGCCTCCCGATTATGGGTGCTGGGGCAGATGGCATTGGCACGGATCGACATGCGGCGCGAACCCGATTTACTGTTCTGGAAGCTGTGCGGATCAGGCACTGATCAGGGCTTTACCCCGCGCCCGAACTGGGATGTCTGGGCCATTCTGGCAGTCTGGCCGGATGAGGCCACAGCCCGCCGTCGCACCCATGACAATCCGGTCTACGCCCGCTGGCGCAAGCGCAGCGTAGAATCCTGGACCCTGCACCTGTCGCCCATCTCGGCCCGTGGCGTCTGGGCCGGAGTCAACCCTTTCACTGTCCAGAACGCCACCGCCGACGGCCCGATGGCCGTGCTCACCCGCGCGACCATCAAGCCGTCACGCGCCCTGCAGTTCTGGAACCGGGTGCCCGATATTTCCACCGCGATCGGGGCAGACCCCAACGTGATCTTCAAGATCGGCATTGGGGAATTGCCGTTGCTGCATCAGGTGACCTTCTCAGTCTGGCCCGATGTCGCCAGCATGGCGCGATTTGCGCGGGGTGACGGCCCGCATGGCCGCGCGATACAGGCGGTGCGAGAGAACGGCTGGTTTGCCGAGGAACTCTACGCTCGCTTCCACATTCTGGGGTCGGACGGCCAATGGGCCGGGGGCGACCCGCTGCTGAACCAAAAGGCTGCCGCATGAAACAACCCTTCCCGTTTTCCGCCATCGTGGGACAAGAAGCGATGAAGCTGGCGATGGTGCTGACCGCCATCGACCCCCGGCATCGGCGGCGTCTTGGTGTTCGGCGACCGGGGCACCGGCAAATCCACCGCCGTGCGCGCGCTGGCCGCCCTGCTGCCGCCGATTGAGGCGGTAGAGGGCTGTCCGGTGAACTCTCCCCGACCCGAGTTGTGCCC
>JANNNF010000390.1:0-8171 GCA_031398405.1 Rhodobacterales bacterium
TCCATGCCAGCCGCAAAGGCCAGATTCTGCGCGCCTTGCCAGATCGCCGCCTCGCGCTCGGCACAGTCCAGCACCACATGCGCACGCTTCAGCTTGACGGCGTAGTCGTCAAACGAGGTCACGGTGAACGCCCCCGGCGACAAGAATCTGTGCCCCTCGGTCACATCCGCAGCAGTGATCCCGTCCACCGCCATCGGCACCACGCGCGCCCCGGCCTCATCAGAAAGGATACATAAAATCCGCTGCAACGGACGCACCCATTTCAGCGACCCATTCCCCCACCGCATCGACTTCGGCCACGGAAATCCCCGGATAACCCCTTCCAGCACTTCGGCAATAATCGCCTCGGCCAAACGCCCCGGCTTTTCGACGACGGCGTAATAGACCTGCGCCTTCTTCTCCTCCCGCAGAACCAACTGGTCCAAAGTCAAGCCGGCAGACCGCAAGAATCCCTCAATCGCAGGCAAAGGCGCGTCCGCCCTTGGTCCCTTGCGTTCCTCGCGCACCGATCGGCTTTCACTGGTCAGCCCCTCAATCGCCAGCACCAGACGTCGGGGCGTGGAAAACACGCCCGCGCCCGCATAGGTCAGACCGGCCTCAACCAGCCCGTCTGTCACCAGACGCTTCAAATCTTCCCGCGCGCGGGCCTGCATCCGGGCGGGGATTTCTTCGGAAAACAGCTCGATCAACAGATCCGGCATCGGTTAGTCCTTCAGATCGGCGTTCAATTGGTTCCAGGCATAGGCGCGGCCATCGGGGAATACGGCCACCACCCGGTCCACGCCGGGGTGGATGTTGGCCTCGGACAGAAAGGCAATCGCCTCGCCGCCCTCCAAAGCCTCTCCAATGCGGGTGGCATCGAAACAGTCGAACCAGCCCGGCGCAATCAGCGGTTCGGCCTTGTCATAAACCTTGTAGGTTTCGGTCAGCATCCCCTGCGACAGCGGCGTGGTGAAACACGCGCGAAACCGCAAGGGGGAGCTTTCGGCATCAATTCCGGTCACATCATTGGCAACGATCACCTCTGGCAGGGCCCCGGCAATCGGGGTCAGGCGGATTTCGCTGCCGGGGGTAAAGGCCACGGGCGTGTAAAACGCGTAGACCTGCAAGTAATAGACGGCCGCACCGACCACTGCCGCCACTGTCACGATAGCCCCCACTGCGATTTTACCAACATTCACGCGACCACCTCTGCATCCGCACCAGCTTCGGTCTGCCGGAACGCATCGGCGCAGCGTTTTGCCAAGGCCCGCACCCGGCCAATATAAGCCTGCCGTTCGGTGACAGAGATCACGCCCCGCGCATCCAGCAGGTTGAACAGATGGCTTGCCTTGATGCACTGGTCATAGGCCGGATGCGCCATCACGATGGTGCGGCCCGCGCGGTCAGGCTGAGCAGCCGTCAGAATCCGGTCACATTCGGCCTCGGCATCGACGAAATGTTGCAGCAGCATCGCGGTGTCGGCCTGATCAAAGTTCCAGCGGCTGTATTCCTGTTCGGTCTGCCGGAAGATATCGCCGTAAGTCAACGGCGTGGGTGATGCGGGGTCGTTAAACGCCATGTCCATCACATGATCAACGCCCAGCACATACATCGCCAGACGCTCCAGCCCATAGGTCAGCTCGCCCGAAACGGGGCGGCAATCGTGGCCTCCGACCTGTTGGAAATAGGTGAATTGCGACACTTCCATGCCGTCGCACCACACTTCCCACCCCAGCCCCCATGCGCCAAGGGTCGGGCTTTCCCAGTCATCCTCGACAAAGCGGATGTCATGGACGCTCGCATCAATCCCGATGGCTGCCAGCGACCCCAGATACAGCGCCTGCAAATCGGGAGGAGAGGGTTTGATGATCACTTGGTACTGGTAGTAGTGCTGCAAGCGGTTGGGGTTCTCGCCATAACGCCCGTCGGTCGGGCGGCGACTGGGCTGCACATAGGCCGCAGCCCAAGGCTTGGTGCCCAAAGACCGCAGCGTGGTGGCCGGGTGAAAGGTGCCTGCCCCCACCTCCATGTCATAGGGTTGCAGGATGGCGCAGCCCTTGGACGCCCAATAGGCTTGCAGCCGCAGGATAATCTCCTGAAACGAGCGTGGGGCATTGGTATCGGTGGTTCCGGCCATCGGGCAACCCTTCGGATGAGGTGCCCTTCCCTAGCCAAGTGCCGCCCAAGGGTCAATTCCCCGTGGGGCCGCAGGGGTTGGGCCTTGCCCTTGCAAGGCGCATGGATAATGTGACGGTTTAGTAATGTCGCCGGGCTTTTGCCGCCCGACCATCAGGGATTGTTCCGTAATGACTGCCTTTCTGACCCGAATTTCCATCGTTCTGACGCTGTTCATGGCCGCACTGTCCGGCACGGCACATGCGCAAGATCAGGTGTGGGTGCAGATAGAGGCGCTGCCAACGATGGCCGAAGCCCAAGATCGCGCAAGCGCCTACGCGGCGGTGTTCCCCGAAACAGTGGGGTACCGGTTGCCATCGGGCTGGTATGCCTTGGCGCTTGGCCCCTATTCTGTGGCCGAAGGGGCCGCGCAGTTGAACGCGTTGCGGCGCGAAAACCTGATTCCGGGTGACAGCTTCATCGCCTATGGCAATGATTTCCGCGAACAGTTCTGGCCGGTTGGTGGCCAGCCTGCCCCGATCGAACCGTCCGCGACCCCCGTTGCTCCTTCCGAGACCATCACCGAAACACCAATTGATCCCGTTCAACCCGACGCAACAGCCGCAGCCCCCGTACCGCCCCCGCTGATCGAAGAATCCCCGGCAGAGGCCCGCCGCGCCGAGGCCAGTCTGACCCGCGAAGACCGTCAGCTTTTGCAAACCGCCTTGCAATGGTTTGGCCATTACAGCAGCACAATCGACGGCGATTTCGGCCCCGGCACCCGAGGGTCGATGGCCGCGTGGCAAACCGCCATGGGGCTGGAAGAAACCGGCATCCTGACCACCTCGCAACGCGCGACCCTGCTGAACACCTATCAGTCAGAACTCGCGGAATACGGCTTTGCGACCGTGAGCGAGGTTGAATCCGGCATCGAAATCACCTTGCCCACAGCTTTGGTGGAATTTGACCATTACGAGCCGCCGTTCGTACATTTCCGCGCAAAAAATGGCTCTGACGTGTCAGTGATCCTGATCTCGGAACCCGGCGATCAAGCCACACTTTACGGGTTGTATGACATTCTGCAGACGCTGGAAATCATGCCCTTGACTGGCGAACGCAGTCGCAACGAACGCTCTTTCACCCTGCGCGGCACATCGGACACGGTGGACAGCACAGCCTATGCCGAGCTGCGCGACGGGCTGGTCAAGGGCTGGATCCTTGTCTCCAAACCCGGTAATGCCGCGCGCGACGCGCGTATCGTGGCGTCCATGCAATCCAGCTTTGCCCCCACCGGTGAACGCGCTCTGGACCCCGGTATGGTTCCGATGGACGCCTCCGCCAAACGCGGGCTTCTGTCGGGGCTAGAGGTTCGCCGCCCGCGCCTGTCCCGGTCCGGTTTCTACATTGACGCCACTGGGTCAGTGCTGACCACGACCGACGCTGTGCAAACTTGCGGCCGCATCACCATCGACCGCGCCTATGACGCGGATGTGACCCTGACTGATGCTGCCCTTGGCATTGCCGTCCTTACCCCCCGCACCCCGCTGTCCCCCCCTTCCGTGGCCGCGTTCCAGACCGGGGCTGACCGCATCGGCGGCGACATCGCAGCCTCCGGCTATTCATACGAAGATAAGCTCCCCTCGCCGGTCCTAAGCTTTGGCACGTTGGAGGACGTGTCCGGCCTGAACGGTGAGGCGGGCGTAAAACGCCTGACCCTGACCGCGCTGCCTGGCGATGCCGGTGGCCCGGTGGTCGATGGCAGCGGGGCTGTGATCGGGATGCTGCTGCCTGTCCCCACGGCAGGCAAACAATTGCCCGCCGATGTGGCCTTTGCAACGGCCGCCACCGCGCTGACCGCCCGGCTGGCATCCGCTGGGATCGCCACCACCCCCAGCCCACCGTCGGGGGCCATGGCACCCGAAGAGTTATCCCGCGTTGCCAATGGCATGACCGTGTTGGTGTCCTGCTGGGAATGACTGGAGGCATGATAGGGGTGATGACTGGCGGCATGACCGCGGGATAGGCAATTTGCCCGTCCCGCCCACGTTTTCATAAACTTTCGCAGCGCACCGGACCCAGCGTAGGATGGGCAATCTGCCCATCTTACCCCCCCAACATCCGGCCCGCCATTTCGCCCAGATCCCCGCTTAACCCCGGCGTGGCGAGGATACGCTGCATTTGACCGCGCATGAGTGCCTGACGATCCGCGTCATAGCGCGGCCACGTTTCAAACGCGGTGGACATCCGCGAGGCCGTTTGCGGGTTCAGTGGATCCAGCCGGATCAGCCAGTCGCCGACCAGGGCATAGCCCGCCCCGGACGCCGCATGAAACCCTGCATGATTGGCCGACAGCGCGCCGATCACCGCACGAAAGCGGTTAGGGTTTTTCCAGTCAAATCCCTGATGCCGGGTCAATTCGTCAGTCACGGCAGCGGCGCGGTCGGGTGCGGCATAGGCGATCTGCAACGCGAACCACTTGTCCATCACATTGGCATCGCCGCCCCACCTGGCCTCAAATGCGGCAAGTTCCGTGTGGCCCTGCCCGATATCGAGCAGGCAGGACAACGCGCCCAATTCCTCGGTCATGTTGGTTGCGGCGGCAAAAGCGGCCTCTGCCGTATGTCCGTCATCGGAGCGCGACAGATAGGCCAATGCTGATAGCCGCAAGGACCGCCGCCCTGCGGCGACCGCCGATGCGCTGAACGGGCCAGGATTGTCCAATGACGCAATCAGCGCCGGCAAGCGGGAGGCCAGGTGCTCTGCCAGTGCGGCCCCCATACGCCGCCGCGCCGCATAGATAGCCGTCGGGTCAGGCACATGCCCCGCCCCAAACAGCGTCTGCGCCATATCATCCTCGGCAGGCAGTCGCAGGCACAAGGCGCGGAACGCGGGATCAAGGCTTTCGTCAAACGCCACCTGCGCCAAAGCCTCCAGCCAGTCCGAGGCCACACCCGCCCCGTCCACGATCATCCGCGCCAGCAGCTCCTTGGCCAAGGCCCGTCCAGCCTCCCACTTGTTGAATGGGTCGGTGTCATGCGCCAGCAGGATTGCCCGGTCTTGTGCTGAAACAACCCGGTCCAGCACCACTGGTGCCGAAAACCCGCGCAGGATCGAAGCGATGGGCTTGTTGGTGGGTGCCACTTCAGCCCCTGCAATCCCCTGACGCCAGCCATCCGCCGTGCTGTGGAAGGCAAAGGTCTGCACGGGATCGGTTAGTTCCAGCATCGTGGTCGCCATCACTTCATCCCCATTGGGGTTCAGCAAACCCACAGCAATCGGAATCAGCTTGGGGTCTTTATGCGTCTGGCCGGGGGTGGGCGGGTTGTCTTGGGTAAAGGTCAGGGTGAACACACCCCTATCCGCCTGCCAGTCTTCGACCACCTTAACGCGGGGCGTGCCAGCCTGCGAATACCAGCGTTTGAACTGGGTCAGATCGCGGCCTGTGACGTCCTGAAATACGGTCAGCCAATCTTCAATCGTCGCCGCCTGCCCGTCGTGCCTGGTGAAATACAAATCCAACGCCTTGGCATACCCCGCATCGCCCACCAACCGTTTGAGCATGCCGATCACCTCGGCCCCTTTTTCGTAGACCGTGGCGGTGTAGAAATTGTTGATTTCCACAAACGACTCAGGCCGCACCGCATGGGCCAGCGGCCCGCCATCCTCGCGGAACTGACGGCCCCGCAGGGTCAGCACATCCTCAATCCGTTTCACCGCATGCGACCGCATGTCGCCGGTGAATTGCTGGTCGCGGAACACGGTCAGGCCTTCCTTCAGGCACAGTTGAAACCAGTCGCGGCAGGTAATGCGGTTGCCGGTCCAGTTGTGAAAATACTCATGCGCGATGATCGCCTCGATCCGGCCAAAGTCATCATCCGTTGCCGTTTCCGGGCTGGCCAGCACGTACTTGGAGTTGAAAATGTTCAACCCCTTGTTCTCCATCGCGCCCATGTTGAAGTCATCAACGGCGACGATGTTGAAGATGTCCAGATCGTACTCGCGCCCATAAACCTGTTCATCCCACCTCATCGAGCGGATCAGGCTGTCCATCGCATAGGCGCACCGGTTCTGGTCGCCGTCCCGCACCCAGATGTTCAGTGCCACCTCGCGGCCCGACATTGTGGTGAAGACGGCGGAATGGGCCACCAGATCGCCCGCCACCAGGGCAAACAGATACGACGGTTTGGGCCAAGGATCATCCCACTCGGCCCAGCCCGCCCCCTGCCCCACCAGATTGCCGTTTGACAAAAGCACCGGCAGATCCGCCTCGACCCGCACCCGGAAGGTCGCCATCACATCGGGGCGGTCGGGGTAAAAGGTGATCTTGCGAAAGCCTTCGGCTTCGCATTGCGTGCAGTACATGCCCTTTGACATATAAAGCCCCTCCAGCGCGGTGTTGGCGGCAGGGGCAATCTCTACCTCTGTCTCCAGCAGGAACGGGCGTTGCGGCAAAATGCTGGCAGGCAAGGTCAGCCCTGTCGCATCGGGAATCACTGCGACAGCAACACCATCGACGGCCAAAGACACCAGTCGCAACCCTTCACCCATCAGCCGCAAATCCTGACCTACTGTTGCAGACGGATTGGGGGAAAACACCATCTGCGCCAGCACGCGGGTGGCATTGGGTGCTAACTGAAAGGTGAGGGCCACTTGGTCCACCAAATGGGAATAAGGGGTGTATTCAGCCAGATGAATGGTGCGCGGGGTCATATCTGTCAAACTGTCCTGCCTCATTGTGTGGGGAACCAGTGATGGTGGGCGCACGTTACTCTCGAAGCAAAGCTGCTTCAACGCATCCGAAAGGAAATCCAGATGTCCGCTCCGCAAACCAATATCGAGACGCAAAAACGCAGACATCGTGGCCCGATCATCGGCATTGTGCTGGTGGTCATCTTCGCCTTGGTTCTGTTGTTTGTGCAGATGATGTATGTCGCCGAGGATGGCACGCCGGTAGACAACGGTGCCGCACAGATTGATGGCCGCACGGGTGACACCGTTCCGGCCACAGACACCACTGCACCGGCGACACCCGCGCCCGCACCGTGACTCCTTACATCTACGTTGGGGGTTTACGAATCTAGCCCTAACGTGGCATCCATGTTCCATGAATGTTCTCATGTGGTTCAAGCGCGACTTGCGCCTGTCTGATCACCCGGCGCTGACTATGGCGGCAGGACTAGGCGCGGTTTTGCCGGTGTATATTGTCGAGCCTGACTACTGGGCGTTGCCAGATACATCGGCCCGCCAATGGTCGGTTGTGGCCGAAGGCTTGGCAGATTTACGCAGCGATCTTGCTGCAATGGGTCTGCCTCTGATCGTTCGGGTCGGTGAGGCAGTGCAAGTGCTGGACCGGCTGGCTCGTCGGCACCACATTGCCCAAATGGTCAGCCATGAAGAAACCGGAAATCTCTGGACCTATGGGCGCGACCTCAGGGTCGGCGCTTGGGCAAAGGCCGCTGGCATCCGCTGGCAGGAGCTGCCTCAATGCGGTGTGGTGCGGCGTTTGCGGGGGCGGGACGGCTGGGCTGCGATGCGCGACGGGTTCATGATGCAACCCTTGGTCGCGGTGCCCGGCCTGAACCCAGTTGCAGACTTGGCGGCGCTTGAACCGGGGCACATTCCAACCGCGCGTGGCTTGCGCTTGATAGAGGACGCCTGCCCGCATCGCCAGACAGGGGGGCGGTCACAGGCATTGACGACCTTAGACAGCTTTCTTGGCCACCGGGGGCAACCTTACCGTCGGGCCATGTCCTCGCCCCTGTCGGCCGAGCGTGCCTGTTCGCGGCTGTCGCCGCACATTGCCACGGGAAGTCTATCGCTGCGTGAGGTGGTGCAGGCCACTACGGCGCGGGCGGCAGAAAAGCCCGGTGGACACTGGACGGCTGCACTGGCCAGCTTTCAGTCGCGCCTCGCGTGGCGCGACCATTTTGTGCAGAAGCTGGAAGATCAGCCGTCGATAGAGACGCGCTGTCTGCACCAGGGGGCCGAGACTTTACGCCCCCGCGACAGTGACGCCGCGCTGTTGGAGGCGTGGTCTGTGGGCGATACCGGGTTGCCTTTTCTGGACGCCTGCA
>JANNNF010000419.1:0-7335 GCA_031398405.1 Rhodobacterales bacterium
GCCATTCTTAGCGCGGCGAAGGATGCAGGGGCGGTGGCTGCCAGCTATATCAGCCTGCGTTTGCCGCGTGAGGTTTCTGGCATGTTTCAGGACTGGCTGGCCGCCCATGTGCCGGGGCGGGCGGCCAAGATCATGGGCCGGATTCGCGAATTGCACGGCGGGCAAGATTACGACCCCGCCTTTGGCAAACGGATGCGGGGGCAGGGCATCTGGGCCGAGTTGATGGCACAGCGGTTTGCGATTGCAGTGGGCAAGGCTGGGCTGGTGGTGCGGCAACCGCCACTGCGTTGCGACCTGTTCGCGCCGCCGCTGCGGGCGGGCGATCAGATGTCACTTTTTTGAGGCGATGCTGAGGGACTATGCGCCCCAAACCCCCTCAAACTCCCGCCATTCCCCCTTGCTCATGCCCGACTCCGCTTGCCCCACGACCTCCCCTGTCAGCCGCCGCTTCAGCACTGCCACCGCCTTCGCGCTCAAAGATACCCCCCCCATCCGGTAATCCTCAAATGCGGCGTAGGCCAAGGGGACCCAATCCTTCACACAGGCCGCAATCGCATCGGCGTAGACGCGGATTTCGTACTGTGCATGGGCGTCGGCGCGGAGGCGTATGAAATTGAACAGATTGTGCAGATCGACCTTCCAATACCATTGGGTATAGATATTGGCGGGCAGGTTCATCCGGGCCAGTTCACGCGCCAAGCCAGCTTGTCCATCGGTGCTTAACATCGCCTCGTAATTGTCATAGGCGCGGTCGGCGTCGGATTTGAGCATGTGTAGCACGCGGGCGGCCTCCTCTCCGGTCAAAACCTCGCCACGGCCCTGATTGTTCACCACAGATTGCGCGGCAAGTTGGTCCGGCGCGGGGATATAAAACTCGCGGTCGAGGATTGAGTACCGGCCCGAATATTCATTCACATTGGCGGTGCGATGGCGGATCCATTGCCGGGCAACAAACACCGGAAGTTTCACATGAAGCTTTATTTCGCACATTTCAAACGGGGTCGAATGCCAGTGACGCATCAGATATCGGATCAGACCTTCGTCATTCTGCACATGCTTGGTCCCTGCGCCATACGACACCCGCGCGGCCTGCACGATCGCGGCATCGTCGCCCATATAGTCGATCACCCGGATGAAACCGTGATCCAGCACTGGGTGGGCGCGGTACAAATGCGCCTCCATTCCGTCGGATACTGCGCGCAGCGTGGGGCGGGTCTGGCTGCGCAGTGCGTCAATCTCGGCGGTCTGGTCAGGGGTCAGGGGCATGGCTGGCTCCGGGTTCGGCCCGTGTGGGGCCAGATGTATGGGGGTCTGGCGTACAGGATACGAGGGGTAGCGGTTCGGGGCAAGAGCGCGCGACATTTGTGCATCAGACAGGGTGAGGCCAGAAAGCCATTTTCGCGGAAACATTGACAGAACGGGGGGTTGCAGGGATATTCTCACCCAAAATAACAAGGGCAGAGCAGGTCCATGACAACTCATATCAAGGCGCTTTCAGCGTTGATGCTGGTGCTTGCCGCCTGTAGTGGCAACCCGTTTGTAACGGATGGCACGGATCCCGGGACAGATCCGGGTGGCCCGATAACCGTGGATACGCCCGTGACTGTTCCAGCCGCCGTCAAGGTGAATATGAATTCGGCTAAGTTGGCAGACTACACCACTGGTGCAGATTCAATCACACTTAACCTGACATCGCAGGATGCAACCGCACTAGAGGCGACGTACCTGCGCGCGCCGCAGTTTGATGTGACAGGCTATGATGCGTACTCGTATCAAGAAACTTCGTCTAACCGGTATGTCGTAGCTTTGGTGCGTGAAGTGGGATCTGCAAAAGCCGTCATCGCGGTGGATGCTGGGCAGTTTGCCAATTACCATGGGGGCGGCAGCTTCACTCGGGCGGATGTCTTCACAATGCCCACAGCCGGCGTCGGTGAACCCTTTACCTATTCCGGCACGTACGTTGGTTTGCTGAATATTGGCGAAAGAGTTCCAGGCCCTGGGGGTGATCTTGACCCTGAGCGGGCGTTCCGAACCGAGGGCAGGGCGCTGATTACAGCCGATTTCACCGAGATGTCGATTTCTGGTGGGGTGGACGGGCGACGCATTGTGGACGGAGACCCGTTGGGAAACGGAGGGGCCTTGGGGACCATCGCGTTGTTTGAGACTGGTATCAACGCCAACGGGACATTTGCGGGCCGAGTTTACGTTGGTACTGACGAAGAATTTGTAGATGCGGGTGCTTATGCCGGGCTTTTTGCTGGCACCAATGCGACAGAGATCGCAACTTTGATGGTGTTCAATCCTGTGCCGAGTGACAATCTTCTTTTTGAACATGGTATGGTTGTGTTGCCAAGCTGTGCCTCCGGTGGTGGTCCGGGATGTCCCTGAGGCGCACAACCGCTGCGTTGGTTTTTGCGCTTGCGGGTGTGGGGGGAGGAGTACAAGCTCAGTCCGTAGCGTCCGGTGACGTGGCGGTGACCGTTTCAACAGAGGCCGCACGCGATATGGCGCGCACGGCGCTGAGCATCGGGCGACCTGACCTTGCGGCGCAGATCGCGACCCAAATCATTGCGGCCAATGCGAATGATGCGGGGGCGCATATGGTGCTGGCCGCAGCCCAATCCCGTACGGGCGATCCACAGAGGGCGCGGAAAACAGCGCGTCTGGCGTTTCGCTTGGCTGATACCCGCGCCCAGCATTTTGAGGCTGCTTATCTGACGGCTGAGGCTTTGGTGCAGTCTGGTCAGCCAAGCTTTGCAAAGCTTTGGCTGCGCAGGGCTGATCTTTACGCGCAAAGTGACGTGCAATCTGCGATTTTGGCAAAAGCCTATCGGTCGGTTGCGGCACAAAGCCCGTTCGCCCTTACTCTTGCACTTTCAGCGGGGCCGTCGAACAACGTAAACGGTGGCAGCCTGCACGATAGCTTTACGTTCAGCGGAATATCGATCCCTATCACACAGGCCCTGTCAGGCCAAACGGCCGGGGGGTCTGCGCGACTGTCTTATCGGCTAAGCAGCGGTGCAAAATTCGCGCAGGACCTGACGTTTTCCATGTCGCATAGGTCAGTTTGGCTGTCAGATGCGGCCAAAAAGTTGGACCCTGCAGCGCGGCGAGAGGACTATACCTTCAACGAGATTGGCCTGGGGCACATGGCGCGGTGGAGCGTTGCTGACGGTAAAGCCATAGTTCGTACTGGCATTACGGTCGGACGCCGCTGGCAGGGTGGGCGTTTGTTGGGGGATGTGCAGCGGCTGGAGCTTGGTGCGATACGGCAGTTTGGCCCGCAATACACCGCGGGCCTTGATCTGGCAGTCGAGGCTGCACAGTACCCTGCCCGACCCGTCGCAAATGCCGTTCAATGGACGCTGACGGCATCTCTCGGGCAAACGACGACTACGGCAGGGCAGTTTGCTTACCGGGTAGGATATCGGTCTGTCGGTTCTGACGCGGCGGGCGTAGTTTATCGCGGCGCGCAGATCAGTGCTGATTGGCACCCGCCCGATTGGATCGGAGGTCTCGGCTTGAAGATCAGTGCAGGGTTGGAGCAGCGGGATTACTGGAAAACCTCCGGATTCAGCCCGGATCTGAAGATGCGTGCATCAGTGACGGCTGAACTGAAGACGCTGACCACCATGGGAATTGTCCCAACGATAGAGGTCGCAGCCTCTCGGTCAAAATCTGATCTGGTCGTGCGAGATACAAAAGATTTTGGCATATCGTTTGGATTTTCTTCTTCCTTTTAGAGTGAAGACTTTTGGGATTGGCCGCGTGCCTCTCGTCTTTTGCAAACAAACCTATAGATTATGTTCTACAAACAGGAGCCTTCAGATGACGATCCGCTACTTGCACACCATGGTCCGCGTGCTGGACCTTGACGCCTCGATTGCGTTTTACCGCCTGCTCGGGCTGGAGGAAACGCGCCGCATCGACAATGAAGGCGGGCGGTTCACGCTGGTCTTCATGGCGCCGCCCGGACAGCCGGAGTGTCCGGTGGAGCTGACGCATAACTGGGATGGTGATGACGGCCTGCCTTCAGATGGGCGACACTTTGGCCATCTGGCCTATGAGGTGGACGACATTCACGCAACCTGCGCGCATCTGGCAGCCCATGGCGTGGTGATCAATCGCCCGCCGCGTGATGGTCGGATGGCCTTTGTCCGCAGTCCGGACAATGTATCGATCGAGTTGTTGCAGAAGGGCGGCGCGCTGACCCCGGTCGAGCCTTGGGTCAGTATGGCCAGTGTGGGGCATTGGTAAATAACGGGGCGCGAGCCTGCCCAAGGGCAGGCATGCCGTACCCCTGTGCCCCATGACATTTGTGGGACTGGGCGGCAGGCGGTAGGTGTTTTTTCGCTGTTTGCGGTGCGCGTGGATATTCAGCCCAATGTGAAAGCTAATTTAGGACAGTGACCAGCGGCTCAGGGTGTCTGGTCCCAACCGGCGACACTCCTGCAAGGTCGGGCGGGGGGCGTTTTGCAGGGCGGTCAGGCCCAGAGTGCCAAGGGCCGCCTGGCCTTCAGATCCGATCAGCAGTCCTGCCGAGAACAGAGCGATTTCATCTACCAATTGATGCCGGATCAGGGCGGCGGCCAAGGTGCCGCCGCCTTCGCACAGGATGCGTGTCAGGCCCTGCGCCCCCAGCAGTCGGACGGCTGCGGCCAGATCGACGTGGCCTTTGGTGCTTGGGCAATCGAGCAAAGTGGCCCCTGTCGCCCGCCACGCTGACTGGCGGTCGGGGGGGGCATTGCAGTGGATCAGCCAGACTGGTGATTGTCGGGCTGTGCTGCCGAGGCGGCTTTGCGGGGAATGGTTCAGCGCGCTGTCGATTACGATGCGCAGGGGTTGATGGCTTGCCCCGATGTCGCGCACCGTCAGATCCGGGTCGTCGGCGCGCGCTGTGCCCGACCCCACCAGCACGGCGTCATGGGTCAGGCGCATCGCATGCACTGCACGACGGGATTGCGCATCCGTGATCCAGCGAGACTCGCCCGATGCCATGGCGATGCGGCCATCCAGCGAGGTCGCGAGTTTCAGCGTCACAAACGGCAGCCCTTTGGTCACGCGTTTGAGAAAGCCCGCGTTTGCAGCGCGAGCCTGATCGGCCAGAATATGTTCGCTGACAGTAACGCCTGCTGCGCGCAACGCGGCGTGCCCCTTGCCTGCAACGCGAGGGTCAGGATCGGTCATCGCTGTGACGACCCGCGCCACGCCTGCCGCGATCAACGCGTCGCAGCAGGGCGGGGTGTGGCCGTGATGGGCGCATGGTTCCAGCGTAACGTAAGCAGTGGCCCCGCGCGCGTCGATACCGTGCAGCGCGCGCGTTTCGGCATGGGGCCTGCCGCCCGGTTGCGTCCAGCCGCGCCCCAGCACCATGCCATCGCGCACAATCACACAGCCGACCGCCGGATTTGGCCATGTGCGCCCAAGCCCCCGGCGACCAAGGCCTAGGGCATGGGCCATGTGGGCTTCGTCTGTCACTCCTCGGAATGGCCCGATGGGCGCAATTCTGATACGAAACGGTCAAAGTCATCAGCCGCTTGGAAGTTTTTGTAAACACTGGCAAAGCGGACGTAAGCCACAGTGTCGATCCGGGCCAGACTTTCCATCACGATCTCACCGATAGACCGCGAAGGGATGTCGGTTTCCCCCAAGGATTCCAGCCTGCGCACGATGCCCGATATCATCTGGTCGATGCGTTCGGGGTCGATCGGGCGTTTTTGCATGGCGATGCGGATGGACCGTTCCAGCTTGTCACGGTCAAAATCCTCACGCTTGCCAGAAGACTTGATCACGATCAGGTCGCGCAACTGCACCCGTTCATAGGTGGTGAAACGCCCGCCGCATGCCGGACAAAACCTGCGCCGCCGGATGGCGACGTGATCTTCAGCCGGACGCGAGTCTTTCACTTGCGTGTCGATGTTCCCGCAGAATGGGCAGCGCATGGGCTCCCTCCTTGCTTGTTATTATGTGCCTGCCTCTGGTCCGGGTGTTTCCCCCGATACCTTGCGCTGACTATAGGGGGAGGGGGCGGATTTTGGCTAGGGCGAAGTAGGGGCCACTGTATCTGGGGAGCGGGGGTGTGGCTTTGGCGACGCAAAGGGCGTCAGGGGCGCGGAAGCCTGACCGCATAGCACAGCCCTGCGGCATTGCCGCCCGCCGCCATCGACCCATCCTGCGGGCCGCCAAAAGTGGTGATCCCGGTGACGCCCGCCGAACGGTTGGGATCAAGGGTAAAGCTGATCCCCTGACCTGCCCCACGCGGCGGCGGCGACCGGCGGTAGACGCGCGTGTTGTCGGGCAGATGCAGCGACTGGGTGGCGTACAGGCCGGCGGCACACCAATAATCGCTGAGCTTGGCCTTAGAGTCGTAGTTGACGGTAAAGTCGGCGGCGCTGGTCTGGGTGACGGTCAGACCGGCTGGGGAGAGGTATGCGAGCGCCGGGGTGGAGGTGAGGATGGCTGCGAGGAGGAGGAAGGGGCGCATGGGGGGACCGGGAGTTCGGGGCTATGGTGAGTCATTCGGCAGGGAGTGGGGGCGTCAATTGTGCGACTTAAACTCCCTGCTCCTTGGCATGACCATTCGTGATGTTTTCTAACATTTACTGTTTGCCGTTTATGTTGAGAACTTTTCAAATTCTCGCATGCCACCAGCTCACCCTCCCAATCTGAAATGAATTGGGCAGCTTTCGCTGCCCAAATTTTCACTGATCCAGGAACGATCTTAGTTTCCTTGACCGGCTCGGATGCTTTAACTTCCGCAAAGCTTTCGCCTCGATCTGCCGGATACGTTCCCGCGTTACCGAAAACTGCTGCCCGACCTCTTCTAGAGTGTGATCGGTATTCATCCCGATGCCAAACCGCATCCGCAGAACGCGTTCTTCGCGGGGTGTCAGGGACGCCAGCACCCGAGTAGTCGTCTCTTTCAGGTTCTCCTGAATAGCCGAATCCAGCGGCAGGATTGCGTTCTTGTCCTCGATGAAATCACCGAGCTGGCTGTCTTCCTCATCCCCGATCGGGGTTTCCAGCGAAATTGGTTCCTTGGCGATCTTCATCACCTTGCGGACCTTTTCCAGCGGCATTTGCAGCTTTTCGGCCAGTTCTTCCGGTGTCGGTTCCCGGCCGATTTCGTGCAGCATCTGCCGGCCCGTGCGGACCAGTTTGTTGATCGTCTCGATCATATGCACCGGAATCCGGATGGTGCGGGCCTGATCGGCGATGCTGCGCGTGATCGCCTGACGGATCCACCACGTCGCGTAGGTCGAGAATTTATAGCCCCGGCGATATTCGAACTTGTCCACCGCCTTCATCAGACCGATGTTGCCTTCTTGAATAAGA
>JANNNF010000506.1:0-8400 GCA_031398405.1 Rhodobacterales bacterium
CTGTATGACTGGATCAGGCCGGAAGTGCTTGTGCCGGTCCACGGCGAACGCCGGCATATGGCCGAGCAGGCCCGCTTTGCGTTGGCGCACGGCGTCAAGGATGCTCTGGTGCAATCGAATGGCGACGTCGTGCGTCTCGCACCGGGCAAACCGCAGATTATCGGTCAGGAACGGACCGGGCGGCTGATCCTGGACGGCGACACGATCATTGCTGCCGATGGACAGACGATCAATGAGCGTCGCCGGCTGTCATGGTATGGTCTGATCGCGGTAGCTTTCGCGCTTGATGCAAACGACAAACTGGCAGGCGAACTGCAAATCCGGCTCCACGGAGTCCCCGATTTTACCGGGCCGCAGGACGACCCTTTCACCGACGCCGGAAACCCGGTGTTCATTCCGGATGATCCATTAGAGGATGAACCCGCCATCATCGCAGCAGACCCTGCGGTTCAGCCCGATGCGGCACCCGATCCCGCAATCGACGATTCCCCTTTTACCACGCTTCCTCCTGCCCGCATGGTCCCGCCGCCAGTGCCAGTGCCAAAACCTGCGCCAGTGCCGGAATCTGCGCCAGAACGCACCCTGCACCCTGCCAGCATATCCGACGACTCCGCCGCCCGCGCCTTCCTTGCGGCGCTGGATGCAGATCATCTGGCCATCTCTGCTGCTGACCTGACCCCCACCATGACCCGCCTTGGCCATGTCCTGCGCATCATGGTGCAGGGCTTGCGAGAGGTGCTGATGACCCGCACCTCGATTAAGTCCGAATTTCGGATGCAGCAAACCATGATCACGGCGGGGGGCAACAACCCGCTGAAATTCTCGATCAGCGCTGAACAGGCGATCGAGGCTTTGGTCAAACCCGCGACCCGTGGCTATCTGGACCCGGTTCAGGCGGCCGAGCAGGCGCTGCGCGATATCAAGGCGCATGAGGTGGCGATGATGACAGGGATGGAGGCCGCGCTGAAAGGCATTCTCAAGCGGCTTGACCCCAAGGTGCTGGAAGGGAAAATTGAGACAAGCAGTGGCTTTGGCTCTATCCTCAAGGGGAAACAGGCCCGCTACTGGGAAGTCTATGAGAAGATGTATGCCGAAATTTCGGATCAGGCCGAGAATGATTTCCATGAACTGTTCAGCAAGGAATTCGCCCGCGCCTATCAGGACCAGCTTGAAAGACTGAAATGACAGATCAGGGCGGAAACTGACGATGGCCTGGGATAGCACAGTGCTGTGGACCGAGGGGATGTTCCTGCAACCCCAGCATTTCCAGCAAGCCGACCGCCATGCCGAGGCGATGCGCGCAGGCCTTGCCCGCCGCATGGTGCCCTATGCCTGGGGGGTCAGCGATCTGGAAATTGACGCCGATGTGCTCAAGATCGGGCAATTTGCGCTGAAATCGGCAAGCGGCCTGTTTCAAGACGGCACGGTGTTCCGCATTCCGGGTGCCGAAGATCATCCGCCTGCACTTGAGGTGCCGCCAGGCACCAAGGATTGCGTGGTCTACCTGTCAGTCCCGCAGCGCCGCCAAGGCGCGCTCGAGGTGGATATGTCGGGCGCAGAACTCTCTGCCGCCCGCCTGCGCCCCGCGGAACTGGAAGTGACCGACACGATGGGGTCGGGACGGAAACCCGTGACGCTGGCCGTGGGCAAGCTGCGGGTGCAGTTTGCCTTGCAGGTTGATGATCTGGCCGACCGTCTGGTGATCCCGGTTGCCCGGATTGTCGAGGTGCGCCCGGATCTGGAGGTGGTGCTGGATAAATCCTTCATCCCGTCTTGTCTGGACATCCGCGCGGCAAGCCCGCTTGAGGGGTTCTTGCGTGAACTCGAAGGGTTGCTGGCCCACCGGATGACTGCTCTTGCGGGTCGGATGACGGCGGGGGCCTCGGCGCGGGGGGCGGCGGAAATTCAGGATTTCCTGCTGTTGATGGGCATCAACCGCATGCTGCCGGTGGTGCGCCATATGTCCACCATGGAAAACCTGCACCCGGCCACCCTGTTCCGCGATTGCGTGGCGATGGCAGGGGAATTGGCCACCTTCATGGCCCCCGAAAAACACGCCCCTGAATTTCCGCCCTACCGCCATCAGGATCTGTCCACCACCTTTGTGCCGGTGATCCGCACCCTGCGGCGCTATCTGTCGGCGGTGCTGGAACAGACGGCGGTGTCGATCCCGCTGGAAGCGCGCAAATACGGCATCTCTGTGGGCGTTATCGCCGACCGCAAGCTGATTGGCACCGCCGGTTTCGTGCTGGCGGTCAGCGCCGATATTCCGGCTGAAAACCTGCGCCGGCACTTCGCAGGGCAGGCCAAGCTGGGACCGGTCGAGGAAATCCGGCAACTGGTGAATTCGGCCCTGCCGGGCATCGCGCTGCGCCCCCTTCCCGTCGCTCCGCGTCAGATCCCTTACATGGCGAATGTGGTATATTTCGAAGTGGCGTCCGACAGCCCCTATTGGTCCAAAATGACCACATCGGGCGGCATCGCGATGCATGTGTCGGGTGACTACCCGGGCCTGAAGATGGAGCTTTGGGCGATCCGGCAGGGATAGGAGGCAGACATGTCCGACGAAGACCCCTTTGCCGAACATGACGACACCGAAAAAACGGTGATCCGGCCCAATCCGGCGGGCCGTCGTGCGGGCGTGGCAGCCCCTGTGTCTCGGGCTGCGACCCCGATGGCGGACCCCGAACCCAGCCCCCGCCGCGGCACAGAACCGGTGATCGAGGCCGGAATGACCGGCATGAACCCGCTGAACACGGCGGCGTCCACCCTGTTTTCCCTCGTCAGTCGCATCCGCAACCGCGCCCAGCATCTGGACCCCGAGGCTTTGCGCCGGTCGGTGGTGGCCGAGGTGCGCGGATTTGAGGCCCGCGCCTTGCAGGCGTCCGTCGATCCGCAGGCGGTCAAGGTCGCGCGCTATGCGATTTGCGCCACACTGGACGATGTGGTGCTGAACACGCCTTGGGGCGGCACGTCGGTTTGGGCGCAGCAAAGCATGGTCGGCACCTTTCACCGTGAAACCGTGGGGGGCGACCGGTTTTACGACCTGCTGGCCCGTCTGGAACAAGACCCAAGCCGAAATATCGACCTGTTGGAATTTCTGTACATGTGCCTGTCGCTGGGGTTTGAGGGGCGGCTGCGGGTGGAACAGGGCGGCCCTGACAAGCACCTGAACATCCGCGCAGGCCTTGCGCGCATCATCCGCACCCATCGGGGCGATATGGAGCGTGACCTTTCCCCCCATTGGCCGGGGGTGGTGAAACCGCACCGTGCGCTGTCGGCGTGGAAGCCGTTCTGGATTGCGGTGGTGTCGGTGGCGGCTCTGCTGGGCACCGGTTTCATGGGGCTAAGTTGGGCACTTTCCAGCAATACCGAACGCTTGCTGGGCCAGATCAGCACGCTGGACCCCGGCGGGGTCGCCAGCCTTGAACGCCGCGCGCCGCCAGTGATCGTGCAACCCACAGTGGACGATCAGGCGGAAATGACGCGGGTGGCAGGGTTTCTAGAGGCTGAGATCAAGGAAAAGATCGTCACGGTGTTTCAGGATGCCAACACCATCACCATCCGGCTGGCCGGGTCCGGCATGTTTGGCTCGGGGTCGGACAGTCTGAAAAAGGCGTTCAAAGTGCCGCTGGAACGGGTGGCGGCAGCCCTCAAAGACACCAAGGGGCCGATCATCATTGTCGGCCATTCCGACAATCAACCGATCAAATCCGCGCGGTTTCCGTCCAACATGCACCTGTCACTGGCTCGGGCCGAGGCGGTGACCAAAACCCTTGCCGCACTGGTTGAAGATAAATCCCGGCTGAAGGCCGAAGGCCGCGCCGACAAGGAACCGATTGTGAAGAACGACAGTGCCGAAGGACGCGCCACCAACCGCCGGATTGAGATTTTGCTGGTGCGGGAGAAGAACGAATGATCCGTAAATTCTTCCGCGCGGTGTTTTCCGGAATTGGCATCACCGTCATGGTGGCGGCGGTCCTGTCGCTGTGCCTGTGGTTTCTGGGCGGCTTCCTTGGCTTTGGCGAGGCGCGGCCGTTTGATTCTGTGACAGGCCGCCTTGTCGGCATTGTGATCTTGTGGATTTTCGCCCTGCTGGTGGTGTTGGTCATCCTTTTGACCGCCAAGAAACGCGACCTTGTGCTGGCCGAAGACATCGTGACCGCCGCCGATCCGGTGTCCTTGGGCGACGATGTGGTCAGCGGTGAGCTGGCCGAGATGCGCACCAAGCTGAAAACCGCGCTGGCAAAACTGCGCAAATCCAAGGGCGGGCGGCGGCATCTGTATGAACTGCCGTGGTATGTGATCATCGGGCCACCGGGGGCGGGCAAGACGACGGCGATTGTGAATTCGGGCCTTCAATTTCCGCTGGCCGATGAAATGGGTGCAGGTGCCATTGGCGGCGTGGGCGGCACGCGCAACTGCGACTGGTGGTTCACCAACAACGCGGTGTTGGTCGATACGGCGGGCCGTTATACCACGCAGGAAAGCGACGCCGAGGCCGACAATGCCGCATGGCTGGGCTTTCTTGGCCTGCTGAAAAAGCACCGCAAACGCCAGCCGATCAATGGCGCAGTAGTTGCCATCAGCCTGTCAGACCTGTCGATGCAGGATGAGGTGACGCAAAAGGCCCATGCCGGTGCAGTCCGCCGCCGCCTGCACGAACTGCGCGAAAAACTGGGGGTGCGCTTTCCGGTCTACGTGCTGTTCACCAAGGCCGATCTGATTGCCGGCTTCACCGAATTTTTCGACGGGCTGGGCAAGGAAGACCGCGAACAGGTCTGGGGCTTTACGCTGCCCTTGCCGAAAGGCCGCGGCGAGGCGTCGCCCGTTTCCGCCTTTGACGAAGAATTTGGCCTGCTGGTCGCCCGTCTGAATACCCAATCGCTTGAACGTATCCAGACCGAGACCGACCCGCAGCGTCGCAGCCTGATTGCCAGTTTTCCCGCACAAGTGGCGTCGGTCCGGCAGGTGGCCCGTGATTTTCTGACCGAAGTGTTTCAGGAAAACCGGTTTGAACATCGTCAGATGCTGCGCGGCGTTTATCTGACTTCGGGCACGCAGGACGGCACGCCGATCGACCGGTTGATGATGGGCATGGCCCGCACCTTTGGCATCGGCCGTCAGGCCATCGGGTCGGGTCGCGGCACCGGACGCAGCTATTTCCTGACACACCTGTTTGACCGCGTTATGTTTCCCGAGGCGGGGCTTGTGTCAGCCGATGACCGCGTCGAACGCCGCTATCGCTGGACGCAGCGGGGGGCGGTGGCCGCGACCGTGCTGATCGCGGTCGGCATGGGGTCGCTGTGGGTGCGCAGCTATCTGGGCAACGCAGCCTTGCGCGATGCGACTGCGGCGCAGGTGGCCGAGTATCAGACACAGGCCGCACAGATCCCCGGCAGCCCGATCAAGGACAGCGACCTATTGCTGGTGGTCCCTGCGCTGGATATTCTGCGCGCGATGCCGGGGGCCGACGGCAACCCGCCCGTGGTGCAGGCAGGGCTTGGCTGGGGGCTGTATCAGGGCGACATCATCGCCAATGAATCGCGCCAAGCCTACCGCGCTGCGCTGAACCAGCACTTCCTGCCCCGCCTGCTGCTGCGGCAAGAAGACCTGATGCAGGGCAACATCAACGACCCCGATGCACTGTTTGAGGCGCTGAAAATCTATCTGATGCTCGGGCTTGCCGGGCCGATGGACACGGCGCTGGTTACAGAATTCATGGCCGCCGAATGGGAACATTCCTATGGCGGGGCCGCGCGCGATGAATTGCGCGCCACGCTGGCGCTGCATCTGGACGCGCTGCTGTCGCAGCCGATGGAAGCCATCGCCCTGAACAACGATCTGGTGGCTCAGGTGCAAGGCGTGCTGACCCAGATGCCGCAATCGCAGCGGGTGTATAACGGCATCATCAACTCCGAAGAAGCCAAAACCCTGCCGCAATGGCGGCTGACCGATGTGGGCGGGCCAGCCATCGCTCGTGCGCTGGTGCGATCCTCTGGCAAAGAACTGAATGAAGGGATCGAGGGCATCTACACCTATGCCGGGTTCCACGATGTGTTCTTGGAACAGGCGCTGAAGGTCACCACACAAATCCAGCGCGACAGTTTCGTTTTGGGCGCTGCGGCGACCGACCAATCCGATGCTGCCCTGCTGGCGATCAGCCGTGATGTGCTGGCGATTTATTTCAACGATTATGTCGCCCGCTATGACCAGATGCTGGGCGATATCGACATCATCCCGATGGAATCGCTTGCCCACGCGGTAGAGGTCACGAACGTGCTGTCCGGCCCGGCCTCGCCTTTGCTGAACGTGCTGACGGCGATTGCCGATGAAACCCGGCTGACAGAGGAACGCCTGCCCCCAGAAGAACCGACCGATGCCACCACCGATGCCGCAACCGCTGCGGCAACCAAGGTAGCCGGGAACAAGCTGAAAAAGGTGCTGCCGCCTGCCTCCAAGGCGTTCATGGATCAACTGACCAAACCCCCGGCCGATGGCAGCGGGGCCAAGCCAAAACCCTTGGGGGCCTATGTCGAGGAACGCTTTCAACCCTTGCAGGAAATGGTGGCGCGCAAGGACGGCCAGCCATCGCAACTGGATGGGCTGATCGCGGTTCTGGTCGAGGTCAATCAGGAACTGAACAAGCTCAGCTTTGCGGGCGGCGTCGGCAATCCGCAGGGGGAAAATACCGCCGTGCAGCGGCTGATGGAAACCGCCGCCCGCCTGCCCGGCCCGATCCAACGCTGGGCCGCGCAGATCACCACCGGATCATCGGGCATTACGGCAGATGGCACGCGCGCAGGGATAAATGCGCGCTGGCAATCCACCGTGCTGCCGTTTTGCGAACAGGCGACGGCGGGGGCCTATCCCTTTGACCGGCGGGCGCGGGCCGACATTGCGATGGGCGACTTCACCAAGCTGTTCGGGCCTGCGGGCCTGATCGACACGTTTTTCAATGAGAATCTGGTGAAATTCGTCGATCAACGCGCCCGGCCCTGGACCTTCAAAAAGGTGAATGACGCCGATCTGGGCATCTCGCCCGCTGTGCTGCAACAGATGCAGTTCGCCGCCGAAATACGCGACGCCTTCTTTGCGGGTGCCCCAACGCCGAAAGTGCAATTCCAACTGACACCCGAGGCGCTGGACCCCAAGGCGCAGGGCATCACGCTGGAGGTGGACGGTCAGCCAGTGGCCTTCAAACACACCGACGGCCAGCCGCGCCCGGTGGCGATTGTCTGGCCGGGAACCGTGGGTCTGGCGCGGGTGGCGTTCGACCCTGCAGCCCAAGGGTCGGAAAGCACGCTGTCGCGGGATGGGCCTTGGGCGTGGTACCGCCTGCTGGATGCGGCGGAAATTCGAAAAACCAACGTGTCCGACCGCAGCCGCCTGATCTTTAACGTGGGCGGCAGGATCGCAATTTTCCAGATGCAGTCGGGGTCAGTGCTGAACCCGTTCAACCTGCCCGCCTTGGGTAAATTTGCCTGTCCGAAATCGTTCTGATGAAAGGGTTGCGGTGATGGCAGGGTTCGGCGCTTTCGGAAAAATGCCCAGTCTGGGGGATTTTTTCCGGCTGTCCGTGCCGCCTGGATTTGCAGACCCTTGGGATGCTTGGCTGCAAGACGGCTTGCTTGCCGCACGCGCCAGCCTTGGCGACCGCTGGCAGGCCTGTTTCTTTTCCGCACCAATCTGGCGGTTTACGCTGGCCCCCGGTCTCGCTGGCCCAGCGGTGCAAGGCGTGCTGATGCCTTCGGTAGACCGGGTGGGCCGCCAGTTTCCCCTGACGCTGGTCGGCAGTCTTGATCCCCCGCAGGCGGATCTGGCAGCGGCGCATCTGGCGACAGACGGGGTCTTTGCGGCACTGGAAGAGATCGCGCTGGATACGCTGGATGATGCAATGACCCGGGAGGGGCTGAGCGACCGACTGCAGGCGATTTCGCCCATGCTGCCTTCCGCCACCGCCGAGAGGCTGGCGGCGCGCATCGCTGCACATCGGGGGCAGGGTGCGACCTCGATCTGGACCGCGAACTTGCCCGGCGACACCCGGCTCTTCATGCACAATGGCCTGCCGCCCCCTGCCCGGATGGCTGATTTTTACGACAGTGATGCAGCCTGCTGGCAACCTGCAACGACCGAAGGGGTGACCCCATGACCCACGTCCGCCACAGCGCCGTTACCCATGTGGGCCGGGTCCGCAAGATCAACGAAGACAGCATTCTAGCGCTGCCCGACCTGAAAATCTGGGTGGTGTCAGATGGTATGGGCGGCCACGCGGCGGGTGATTATGCCAGCCAGACCGTGATAGAGTCCGTCGCCGCCTTGCCCGCCGATCAGCCGCCGACCGAGTTGATGCACCTGTTGCGGCAGGCGATCCTGTCGGCGCACGATAGCATCCGCGCC
>JANNNF010000123.1:0-5242 GCA_031398405.1 Rhodobacterales bacterium
GCTGGTGACCACGACCGCCCTGACCTCTAACGTTTGCTCGTCAGTCCCGAGATGGACCTTGCGCCAGACGCGGCGTTTGGCACCACCATGCGGGCGCGCGTTCCAGTCTCCTTCACCCTCGACCATGATCCTCGTGCTGTCCGCTGCCCGGCAGCGGTTTGTCTTCAAATCGCGAACGGGGATCAAGAGATGCAGCGGCCCCTTGCGCGTCCCGATGCGGAATGGTGACGGCAAGGGCCTTCTGACGACGGCTGGGCGTGCGGCAGGCAGACACTCAGACATCGGCGCGGTGTGCCCCGACCCTTTCGCGGAACCGGGCCACCGCTTCCTCTACCGTGACCTCGCACGCACTGCGTGCACCGAGGCACGCGATCAGGTGACGCGTCTCATCCGTGTCTGACCGCGACAGGAGCACCAGAAGTCCGGCGCGGGCTCTCAACACTTCGCGGTAAGCCCCAGCCATCGCCTTGCCCTTGTCGTAAACGATCCATCCCAGAGACGCACCGTTCTCGGATACCCATGCACACAGGTCGTCAGTCAGATAGACGCTTCCGCCGCGGACCTTGAGCCTCGGCGGCTGAAACCCGAACAAGACGCGCGCATAAAGCGGCCATTCCTCGTCCGACATCGGGTCTCGTTTGGCCCAAGACGAATTCAGAAGACAAAGAAATCCGCCTCGGTCAGCACAAGGCCCGCGTCGAGGATCGCAAAGCGGACCCGCGCGCCCGCCCCGTCGCCGTCGGCATCAAAGAATAGGTTGCCGGTGTCGGCCTCGTAGATGATCCGGTCGCTGGCGTCGCTGGCCTGGCCCGTGTTGTTGGCCTGGAAGGCCGCAGCCGCCAGGGCACCTGTCGGAAGCCCGGTGAAGACGGTGTTCTGCAGTCGGATGGTGTCAGCGGCCTCGTTGAAGTCGGTGATCGTGTCCACATTGCCCGCCCCAAGCGCCGAGCTGAACACGAAGAAATCCGTCCCGCCTCTGCCGGTCAGCGTGTCATTGCCGCTCAGTCCGTTCAGAACGTTTGTGCCTGAGTTGCCAGTGATGGACTGGGCAATCGCGTTGCCTTTCAGGTTCAGCGCCCCTGTTCCGGCGGCGTTGCTGGTCTGCAGGATCTCGATGTGGTCATCGGCTGCCAGAGTGAAGTTAACCGAGGTGATCACCCGGTCATTGGTGCCTCCACCGGCGGCCTCGACGATGATCGCTGCCGCGTTGCGCACGATATAAGTGTCGTTGCCCGCAAAGCCGGTCAGGGTGTCGGCCCCGGCGGCACCACCATCCGACAGGGTGTTCACACCCGCATTGCCGCGAATGGTCTGGGCCAGCGCGTTGCCGGTCAGGTTGATCGCGCTGACCCCGGCCTGCGAGGTGGTGCGCAGATCCTCGACGGCGTCATCCGCCGCGAGCGTGAAGTTGAGGCTCGCCGCCACCCGGTCGATGCCGCCGCCAATACTTTCGACTATGATCGTCCCTGCGTTGTTGACGATCAGCGTGTCATTGCCCAAGCCCCCAGTCAGAGTGTCGATGCCACCAAAACCGCCGTCGTTCAGCACGTTATTGCCTGCGTTGCCGAAGATGCGCTGCGCCAGTTCGTTGCCGCGCAGGTTGATGTTGGACAGCCCGGCAGCTTGCTTGGTCTGCATCTGTTCGATCTGCACGCCAGCCGCCAGCACATAGGTCACACTCGCGGCCAGCCGGTCGCCGGTACCTTGGAGCGCACCTTCGATGATCACATCGCCCAGATTATCAACGACATATACGTCGTCATCCGCGCCGCCGACCATCGTGTCGGCCCCGCCGCGACCGTTGAGCGTATCATTGCCACTGAGGCCCTGCAGTACGTTCACCCCGACCGTGCCGGCGATCGAGTCGCTGGCAGTTCCGCCGACGACGTTTTCGAACCCGAGCATCTGCTCGGTCGAAACCCCGTCAGATACCGTTTCGGCTTCTAGATCGATCGTCAGCGGGCCGGCATTGGCGAGCAAGAAGTCGATGGTGTCATCACCCTCCCCGCCGTCATGAACATCGGCGTTGATCCCCGACTGCACGATCAGCGTGTCATTGCCGCGGCCGCCAAAATAGCTGCGGATCTGGCCACTTTCGGTGATGGTGTCGTTGCCGTCATGGCCGTGCACGAATTCCGAATCGACGTCGGCCGTGAACACGTCATCGCCGATGGTGCCGATTTGGAACTGGTCGAGAGAATAGACGCCAGGATCGTTCGGCGCATCGCGGGTATCCAGAATCTCCAGTCCGATTTCGCCATTGTCGCGCTCGAAGGTGATGGCGACGCGCCCGTCCTCGAGCAGCGTGCCGCTGGGTTCTGTGATGCCGGCGCCCACCGCCACGACGAACGACGATCCGACCTGATTGCCTGCCGAATCGTACCGCCGGAGGCGCAGGTTGTTTTCGGTATCCTCGTCGAACCCGATCAGGAAGCCGCCATCCAGCAGCGGCACGATGAAGGATTCGTTGCCATTGTCGGTCGCACCGTTGAGGGTTGCGGTGATCAGGCTGCCCTGTGCTACACCCTCCGAGTCATAGACCCGCGCCTCGATATCGTCATCGTTGAGATCGGTATTGGTCCAGGAAATGACAAAGCCGCCCCCGGTCAATGCGGTGACCTCTGCATCGCGGTCAAACTGGGTATCGCTTTCGGTATCGATCACCTCGGACGCGCCCAACACGTTCGCGCCGGCACTGTTGATGATCCGGTAGCTGATGAACTGGTCGCCGCCGACAGCGGTTGTCTCGGAGACGATGACGTAGTTGCCGTTGTTCAGCACGGTGACGGAGGGGTCGGCATTGGTGCCGACGAAATTGATCAGGCTGATTTCGGCGGAATAGGTGTCGGTGCTCGGATCATAGATCTTGCCGACGATGCGGGTCTCGACGCCAACCTCGGCCTCTTGCCAGACAATCAGCACAGAGGTGGCGGAACTGACCGCGACGACCGGGTTGCTGAAGCTGGGCGCGGCGACCGCGGTGGAATCGCTGATCACCGACTCGCTTGCCGTGACCGTGTTGCCAGTGGCATCGAATTCCTGCAGCCGGATGCTGTTGGTGGTGGCATCATTGTCTTCGTAGACCACGACAAATCCGCCGCCGGGCAGCGCCGCAATATCGCCATCCTGTTCATCATCGACATTGAATGCGATATTAAGGCGGAATTCGTTGCCGATCCGTTCACCCAGCGGGGTGAAGATCTGACCGATCATGTCGATCCCGGTCGGCGATCCTACGCCGGTATCATCGCTGCTTTCCCAGCTGACAAGGATGTTGCCGTTGGCCAGCTGCGTGATTCGTGGCCGGCTTTGGGAGCTGGCCGTGGTCAGGTTGACGGTAAATTCTTCAAGCCAGGTTTCGGGGGTGAGCGGCATGATTGAAATCTCCGGTGCGAGGTGCTGAAATTTTCCTAACGTTGAATGGCCGGTCAGCGCTTTGCGCCCCCGGAATTAAACCATGTTGTCGCATAATCTTGTATCGCGCAAATGAATCCGCAGAGGCAAATGTGAAAGGGGGCAAGGGCATCTTGCCCGCGAGCTGCCTCTGCGGTGTTAGAACTTGCGGTTTGAGAATCGGGCCGGATCGGTTTGGACCCGAGCTTTTTGGCATGCGAAACAAAATGCTTGGCACCCGAGGTCGGTGTATCGGCCAAGCGAAACTCCGGGGGAGTGGCAGGGTGCCCGCCTTCGGTTGGCCGCCTCAGATCACGAAGACGCGGCGGTGGCCAAAGCGCACACACGTTTCGCAGATATTCTTGATTCGCTGTTTCAGCTCTGCCGGACTCCCTCTCGCGGTATGCAGACAAACCGCTGCCGGGCAACGCGAGCGGCGAGATTTGCAGTGGTAGCTCGAGCAGTCGAACTTCAGGGCCCCACACGCCCTGAGGATCGAGACTGCCCAATCTGCGTACATCCCACGAACCAGTTCGCGCGACCGTTCCGGCTCCAGAGCTTTCGCGGGACGACATCCTGCAACATCTGCCGATCCAACCTCAGATCCGCTACGATCCGCGTCAACTGTGCGTTGTTATCCTCAAGCTACTTCAAGTTGCGCGTCTCCTCGGGCAGAAGCCCGCCATACTTCTTTTTTTATGCAAAATAGGTCGACTGTCCAATCCCAGCCTTGCGGCAAATCTTGGCTGCGTCAGGATGAACGCTTTTTGCGCCTCCGTGAACTTCGATCCTTCATTGTTCTCAACTCCTCTCCCAGCCAGGAAAGATTAGCCGGAAAACTCCGATTTCGAGCGGTCCAGTTTTCAACAGGCAGAGCAAGGTCAATATGATGCTCCGCTAGAGGGTCAGCTTTGCGTGCCACTTGAGACTCTAAGTCCTCCTGCAGAAGCGCGGCAACGATAGGAGCATCGGGTCCGAGCAGTACCGGCGAAACTGGTTCGGCCCGATGTGCGCAGAGGGACGCTACCGGATGCGTCCTGTATTGTTAACTAGAACACGAAAAAATCTGCATTCGTCAGGCCCAGGCCGGTCGCGACGGTCGCGAAGTGAACGCTTGCAGTCCCGCCGTTGCCATCGGCATCGAAATAAATTCGTCCTGAGTCTGTCTCATAAACGATCCTGTTCAGGACATTGATTGCAAGGCCCGTCAGGTTGACGGCAAAAGCCGAGGCGGCCAACATTCCGGTTGCAAGGCCCGCAAACACCGCGTCGTCCAGCATGAACCCGTCATCGGCCACGCCAAAATCATTGATCTTGTCGACGTTGCCAAGGGTCAGCGCGCTGCTAAAAACGAATACGTCGTTGCCCGCGCCGCCCAGCATCGTGTCGAGGCCAAGTCCGCCGTTCAGGACGTTATTCCCGGCATTGCCGGTCAGCACGTTCGCAAGGCCGTTGCCGGTGCCGTTGATGTTGGCCGCACCGGTCAGGGTCAGCCGCTCCACAAAGCTGGTTCCGATCTGGCTTCCCATGTTGAAGTTGACAGCGCTTTGCACCGTATCGGTGCCGCCAGCGTTGATGCCGCTTGTGGTGGTTGTTGTCTCGAACACGCGGTCGCCTGAGGCGTCGACGATATAGATGTCGTTGCCCGCGCCGCCCAGCATCGTGTCGCCGCCCAGCCCGCCGTTCAGGGTGTTGTTCCCGGCATTGCCGGTCAGCACGTTCGCAAGGCCGTTGCCTGTGCCGTTGATGTGGGCCGCGCCAGTCAGGGTCAGCCGCTCCACAAAGCTGGTTCCGATCTGGCTTCCCATGTTGAAGTTGACAGCACTTTGCACCGTGTCGGTGCCGCCAG
>JANNNF010000010.1:0-6708 GCA_031398405.1 Rhodobacterales bacterium
CCCTATCCTGTGCGCAACTACAGGAGAACCCGATGCGCACTGTCACCCTTGCCGCCACCCAATTTGCCTGTACGTGGGATTTGCCCGCCAATGCCGACCGGGCCGAGGCGCTTATCCGCCAGGCCGCAGCCAGAGGCGCGAACATTGTGCTGGTGCAGGAGTTGTTCGCCGCCCCCTATTTCTGCATCACCCAACGCCCCGAATATTTCCGCCTTGCCGCCCCGATGGACGGCCACCCGCTGATCGCGCGCTTCGCGGACCTTGCGCGCGAACTGGGCGTGGTGCTGCCCTGTTCGTATTTTGAAAGGGCCGGGCAGGCGTTCTTCAATTCTGTCGCGATGATCGACGCTGATGGGCGCATTTTGGGCAACTACCGAAAGACCCACATCCCGCAAGGCCCGGGGTATGAAGAGAAATTCTATTTCTCGCCCGGCGATACCGGCTACCGGGTGTGGGACACGGGGTTTGGCCGGGTGGGGGTGGGTATCTGCTGGGATCAGTGGTTCCCGGAATGTGCCCGCGCCATGGCCTTGATGGGGGCCGAGATGCTGCTGTACCCCACAGCGATCGGGTCGGAGCCGCCAAATCCGGGTTTTGACAGTCAGCCGCATTGGGAAATGGTGATGCGTGGCCATGCTGCGGCAAATATCATGCCGGTGGTGGCGTCAAACCGCATCGGACGCGAGGTGGCCCCGGAAGGCCGCGATGTCACCTTTTACGGCTCCAGCTTTATCGCCGACCCGTCGGGGACTCTTGTGGCCAAGGCGAGCCGGGACAATGAAGACGTGTTGACCCACAGCTTTGATCTGGACGCTATCGCCGATCTGCGCAGCACCTGGGGCGTGTTTCGCGACCGTCGCCCCGAAACCTACGCGGCAGTTGCCACACTGGACGGGCGCGCCTAGGAAAACGGCAGCCCCGTGCAAGGCCGCCGTTTCAAACCGTTCAGCGGTGGTTCACATCGACATAGTTGCGATGGGTTTCGCCCACATACAACTGGCGCGGACGGCCGATCTTCTGGTTCTTCTCACCGATCATTTCCTTCCACTGCGAAATCCAGCCCACGGTGCGCGACAGCGCAAAGATCGGCGTGAACATCGAGGTGGGGAAACCCATCGCCTCCAAGATGATGCCGGAATAGAAATCGACGTTGGGATACAGCTTTTTGGACACGAAATAGTCGTCCTGCAGCGCCACCCGCTCCAGCTCTTTGGCGACCTGCAACAGCGGGTTGTCGTGAACCCCGAGCAGATCGAGAACCTCGTCGCAAGATTCCTTCATCACCTTGGCGCGCGGGTCGAAGTTCTTGTAGACCCGGTGGCCAAAGCCCATCAGCTTGATGCCGGAGTTCTTGTCCTTGGCCTGCTTAATGAATTCGGGGATCTTGTCCACGGTGCCGATTTCGCGCAACTGCTCCAACGCGGCTTGGTTGGCACCGCCATGCGCAGGCCCCCACAGGCACGCAATCCCGGCGGCAATACAGGCAAACGGGTTGGCCCCCGAAGACCCGGCCAAACGCACCGTACTGGTCGATGCGTTCTGTTCGTGATCGGCGTGTAGCAGCATGATCCGGTCCATCGCCTTGGCAAGAACCGGGTTGACCACATAATCCTCAGCCGGAACCGAGAAGCACATGTTCAGGAAATTGGCCGAATAGCTGAGGCTGTTTTTCGGATACACAAAGGGCTGGCCGACCGAGTATTTGAACGCCATCGCGGCAATCGTCGGCAGCTTGGCGACCATACGAATGGCAGCAACTTCGCGCTGCCACGGGTCGTTGATATCAAGGCTGTCGTGATAGAACGCAGACATTGCCCCCACCACGCCCACCATCGTGGCCATCGGGTGGCTGTCACGGCGGAAACCGCGGAAGAAATAGTGCATCTGTTCATGCACCATCGTGTGCCGCGTCACGCGATACTCAAAGTCGGCCAGTTGGGCTGCGGTTGGAAGCTCTCCGTACAGGAGCAAAAAGCAGACTTCCAGGAAGCTGGATTGTTCAGCCAGTTGGTCAATCGGATAGCCGCGATGCAGCAATTCGCCCTTGTCGCCGTCGATATAGGTGATGGCGCTTTCGCAGGCGGCGGTAGAGGTGAAGCCGGGGTCAAATGTGAAAACATTGGCCTCGGTGTAAAGCTTGCGAATATCCAGCACATCCGGGCCAAGCGTGGGCGAGTGGATGGGCAGGTCGTAGGATTTGCCATTCAGGGTCAGCGTGGCGGATTTGGACGGATCAGACATATGCTTCACTTCCCTCATAGGTGCACCACGCGCCGGGTGCGCCCCGGACAGTGGTCACAGTTGCCGTTTGCGGCACGAGGGCGGTCTGTCAATCCGCCGCGTCGTTCAGCCGCGCAATCGTCTCATCCCGACCGATGACCAGCATCATGTCGAATACACTTGGGGTCGCCGTACGCCCAGCCAGGGCTGCACGCAAAGGACCGGCCAATTTGCCAAACCCGATGCCGTTTTCGGCGGCGATTTGGGCCATCAAAGGCTCCAATTCGTCTTTTGTCCAGCTAACAGTTTGCAGGCGCGGCGTCAATGTTCTCAGTATACCACGGGATACCGCGTCTAGCGCCTTGGCTGCTGCCTCGTCCGGCACCACTGGCCGTGATAGCAGAACAAACTGCGCCTTTTCAATAAGTTCCGGGAATGTCTTGGCCCGATCCTTCACGCAGTAGAGCGCCCGTGACAGGCCATCGCGCTGCGCATCTGACAGCGTCGGCAGGTGGGCCGCGTCAAGATATGCCTCGACCTCATGCAGCAGCGCAGCATTTTCGCTGCGTGCCATGTGCCAGCCACAGGTTGATTCCAGCTTTTTGAAATCCAGCCGCGCCGGCGCGCGTCCGATTCCCGTCAGATCAAACATGGCCAGCGCTTGTTCGGTGGTGAACACTTCTTCATCACCCTGCGCCCAACCCAGCCGTGTCAGATAGTTACGCATGCCCGCCGCAGGATAGCCCATGGCCTGATAATCGCCCACAGCGGTCGCCCCATGGCGTTTCGACAGCTTTTTGCCGTCCGGACCATGGATCAGCGGAATATGCGCCCAAACCGGCACTACCCAATCCATTGCCTGATATACCATCGTCTGGCGGGCCGCGTTGTTCAGATGGTCGTCCCCCCGTATCACATGCGTGACGCCCATGTCGTGGTCATCGACGACCACGGCAAGCATGTAGGTTGGGGTAAGGTCTGAACGTAATACTATCATGTCGTCCAGTTGATCGTTGCGAAAGGTTACGGATCCCTGAACGTCGTCATGAATAACCGTCTCGCCTGTGCGCGGGGCCAGCATGCGAATGACGTAGGGCGCATCGGGGTAGGTTGTGGGGTCCGCGCCGCGCCACGGGCTTTGGAATACGGCGTAGCTGGCACCGTCGGCCTCGGCCTTGGCGCGGAAGGCCGCGATTTCCTCGGTCGTGGAAAAACATTTGTAGGCGGTGCCGCGCGCCAGCATTTCACGCGCGACTTCGGCATGTCGGTCCTTGCGGTCAAACTGGCTGACAACCTCGCCATCCCAGTCAAGGCCCATCCATTTCAAGCCCTTGAGGATCGCGGCCGTGGCCTCGGGGGTTGATCTTTCCCGGTCGGTATCTTCAATCCTCAGCAGAAACTTGCCGCCCCGGCCCCGCGCATAAAGCCAGTTGAACAGGGCAGTGCGCCCGCCGCCGATGTGCAGATAGCCGGTTGGTGAAGGGGCAAAGCGGGTCACAACATCGGCGCACATCGGGGATTAACCTTTCGGAAACCATCAGGAGAGTAGGGTTGCAGGGTGTGTAGGCAATCGCGAGGCGACAAACAAGGTGGCGGGGGTTTTGCGCGTGATGCTGGGGCCCCTGCTGGCGCTGCAACTGGTGCAGGGGCGGCTGTTTCCGTGGGTTGCGATGTTTCTGGGAACGGGCATCGGGGTGTGGTTCGCCGTGCCATTCGAGCCGGGCACCCGGGACTATGGCGTGCTGGCCGTCGTTCTGCTGCTGGCCATTGTGGTCCGCATCCGGGGGCCGGAGCTTGTGCATCCTGTGGCGATTGCCATCGGCTGCATCGCAGCAGGCGGGATGGTTGCAGGTCTGCGGGCGCATCTTGTGGCCGCTCCTATGCTCGATTTCCGCTATTATGGCCCGGTGCAAGGCCGCATTGTCGATGTTGATCGCAGCCAGTCTGATGCCCTGCGCCTGACGTTGGACCGGGTGATGCTGGACCGGGTCGCACCGGACCGAACGCCGGTGCGGGTGCGGGTCAGCCTGCACGGCGACCAACGCTACCTTTTGCCCGAACCGGGGCAGATGGTGATGCTGACTGGGCATTTGAGCGCCCCGGAAGGCCCGGTGGAGCCGGGGTCGTTCGACTTTCGCCGAAAGGCGTTTTTTGATCAGTTGGGAGCGGTTGGTTACACCCGTTCGCCGGTGCTGCTGCTGGCCCCCCCCGAGGCGGGCGGGCAGAGGGTCAGTCGGCTGCGGGCGTCGCTCGCCCGGTCAATGCGGGATGCAATGCCGGGGCAGGCGGGGGCGTTTGCCGCGGGGGCGATGACGGGAGACAGGTCTGGGATTGATCAGGACACTGTGGGGGCGCTGCGCGATTCGAGCCTTGCGCATTTGCTGGCGATTTCGGGGATGAACCTTGCCTTTCTGATCGGCTTTGTGTTTGCGCTGATCCGCTATGGCATTGCTTTTGCACCGCCTTTGGCGTTGCGGGTCAATGCTAAAAAGGTGGCTGCGGTGGTGGCGCTTGGCATCGCGTTTTTCTATTTGCTGCTGTCGGGGGCGAATGTGGCCACGACCCGCGCCTTCATCATGGTCACGGTGATGCTGGGCGCGGTTCTGCTGGACAGGCGGGCGTTGACCCTGCGGTCGGTGGCGATTGCGGCGATCCTGATTCTGCTGACAACACCAGAGGCGCTGCTTGATCCGGGGTTTCAGATGTCTTTCGCAGCTACCGTGGCGCTGATTTCCGCGTTTGGCGCGGTGGACGCGCGGGTCATGCGCGAACGCCTGCCGCGCTGGATGTTGCCAGTCTTCACGCTGGTGCTGAGTTCAGTGGTGGCAGGATTTGCGACAGCGCCGTACGCAGCGGCGCATTTCAACCGCTATTCGGTGTATGGCCTGCTGGCCAATCTGCTGACGGTGCCCGTGATGGGGGCTGTGGTCATGCCTGCGGGGGCGGTTGCATCATTGCTGGCCCCCTTTGGTCTGGCCGCCCCCGCCCTTTGGGCGATGGAGGCCGGGTCTGCGTGGATACTGGCCGTGGCGCATTGGATATCGGGTTTGCACGGGTCGGTCAGCGCGATCGAAGCGCCGCCGATGGGGGTGGTGCCTTTGGTGACGTTTGCAGGCGCGTGGTTGATCTTGTGGCAGGGCCGGGTCCGGTGGGGGGCTGCGCTGCCCGCCTTTTTGGCAGTCTGGCTATGGGTCACAGCGGACCGCCCGCTGATCCTGATCGCGGGGGATGGCGCGCTGGTCGGGGTGATGGGGGCAGAGGGTCGCGCACTTTCGACCGAAAGAGGGGGGGGATTTGCCGCGAAAAGCTGGCTGGAAAACGACGGCGATCTGGAAACGCAGGAGCAGGCCGCAGCACGGACAGGGTTCACTGGGCCAAAAAACGCGCGGGTGTTTGAGCTGGCAGGTTTGCGCGGGGTGGTGCTGAAAGGCAAAGGGGCCGACGTTGCGGGGGCCTGTGCGAAAGGTGGCGTGGTGATTGTTGCGGCATTGGTGAAGACCGCACCCAAGGGATGCGTTCTAATCGACCAAAGCGTTCTGCGCCGCACAGGGCCCTTGGCGATCGACTATGATCTGACAGTGACGGCCACCAGACAGACCGAGCGCATCTGGTCGAAAGACCGGGGAACACTTCCGATCTTGCCGGATTTGCCCCCCGCACCCGTGGCCATTGCGGAAAATCAGTAGCTGCGGATCAACCCGACCAGCCGACCCTGCACCTTGACCTGATGGTCGGGATAAACACGCGTTTCATAGGCGGGGTTTGCAGCCTCCAGCGCGATCATGCCACCTTTGCGGCGAAAGCGTTTCAAGGTGGCCTCCAGATCCTCGACCAGCGCCACGACAATATCGCCATTCTCAGCCGTTGTCTGTTCGCGGATCACCACGATGTCGCCATCGTTGATCCCGGCTTCAATCATCGAATCGCCTTTTACTTCAAGCGCGTAGTGCTGCCCCTTGCCTGACAGCATCGACCCCGGCACGGCAATGTGGTGGGACGCATGCTGAATGGCCTCAATCGGCACACCCGCAGCAATCCGGCCCATAACCGGCAATTCGATTGCGCCAAGAGACTCCACCAACATCGCCCCACGCGGCGGATCGACCTTGTCGCCGGTGATCACTCTTGGCGTGAAGCCCGGTTTTTCCATCGCTTCGGGCAGTTTGATGATTTCCAACGCCCGTGCCCGGTGGGCCAGACGGCGGATAAAACCGCGTTCTTCCAGCGCCGTAATAAGCCGGTGAATGCCGGATTTCGACCGCAGATCAAGAGCTTCCTTCATTTCGTCGAACGAGGGCGGCACGCCGTCCACATCCAGACGGCCTTTGATGAAATCCAGAAGTTCCAACTGTTTGCGTGTCAGCATTGTGCGTTCCCAACCACTTTGTGTTGATGCAATGTTCTGCCCGTGTTCCCGGTTTGTGTCACGCGTTTTGCGAATCAGGTTAAAACGGCAGGTAATCCACCACATCGCCAGCAAAGCGCGCG
>JANNNF010000044.1:0-1640 GCA_031398405.1 Rhodobacterales bacterium
CACCGACCGCAGGCGGCTTTCAAATTCACCCTTCATGCTGGCGCCGGCCTGCAACAGGCCCACGTCCAGCGCCAAAAGCCGCGCCTCGCGCAGGGCGGGCGGCACGTCACCACGCGCGATGCGCAAAGCAAACCCTTCGACCACGGCGGTTTTGCTGACGCCAGCCTCACCGGTCAGGATCGGGTTGTTCTGGCGGCGGCGCATCAGGACGTCGACGATCTGGCGGATTTCTTCATCCCGCCCGACAATGGGGTCGATCTTGCCGTCCCGAGCCTGCTGCGTCAGATCAGTGCAGAACTGTTTCAACGCTTGGGTCTTGCCTGTCTGCGGGGCCACCGCACCCGAGGTTTCCCCCGGTGCCGCCCCACCGCCCGTGACCGACCCATCCTGCGCGCCCATCTGGTCTTCGGGTGAACCATCCGTGATCTTGTGGAAATTGTCGGCCAGATCATCGGCATTGATCTTGCCAAATTCTGCCGAAATGCCCAACAGAATGTTCTTCAGCCCCTTGGTTTTCAGCATCCCCAAGACCAGGTGCCCGGTGCGCACCTGACTGGAGGAATACAAAAGCGAGCCGTACACCCAGGCCCGTTCCACCACATCTTCCAGATGCGGCGACAGGTCAGTGATCGTGGTGGCCCCGCGCGGCAGGGCATCCAGCGCCTTTTGCATGTCTGCAGCAATGCGGCCGCTGTCCAGTTTGTAATGTGCGATGATTTTCAGGATGTCATTGTCTTGCAATTGCAGCAGTTGCGCAAACCAATGCACCACCTCGACATAGGGGTTGCCACGCATTTTACAGAACACGGCCGATCCTTCGACGGCCTGATACCCCAGACGGTTAAGCTTGCCAAACAGGGCCACGCGGCTGATTTCGGTCATGGAACCATCCCTTTTTGTGCCGTGGCGGGGGCTGCCCGCACGACCGTTTCAATCTGATTTTGTGGCGAAAGATAAAGATCATTGGCAGGGAGGGCCGGGTCACGTCGGCCAATCCAGCTTGTCTGGCCCAGACGTGTGTCACCGCCAAGCGTGGCGCGCGGCACCTGATCGCCCCGCAGCACAAGGTTCACGTCCCAGTCCAGCGCGTCGCCCACATGGGCGCGCACGATAGAGGTCAGCCGGGTGACGGATGCCGACCCCGGCAGCAGGCGGGTGTATTCATCAAGGCTCAGCGGGCCTATGCGCAGGCGAAACTTCGCCCCCCGACTCCACACTCGTGTGCCGATGCTGGTGGCGCGGCCAAGGCCTGCCATTGCCCCCAACTGCCAGCGATCCCCGGGTTCCAGTTCCAGCCAAGACCCCACGAATTGTTGCAGGCTGACGGGGGCATGAAAAAACGCTTGCAGCATCGCCACCAGCCCGTCGGCATGTTTTGGCGCGGCACTCAGATGGGCGGCGAAATGGCGACGGGCGGCGTCGGGCATTGCATCGCGGGCGCGCATGGCGTTGCCGTCCACCCCGGCCAGCGCCGCAACCTTGCGTTCAAACCGCCCCCCCAGGCCACGGTCAAACGACGGGCTGGGCTGGCCACTGGTCCACGCCCGGTACAGCAGGCTCATCATCCGGTGGGTCAGCATGTTGGCGAAGGCCAGAAAGGTTGGGTCGCGGCTGTTGATCGCGCGTTCGCGGGCATATTC
>JANNNF010000062.1:0-22328 GCA_031398405.1 Rhodobacterales bacterium
GCTTGCGCAATTTCAAGGCCAATCGCCGGGCCTATTGGTCTTTGGTGATTTTTTGCGTGCTGTTTGGCCTGTCGCTGTTTGCCGAAATGATCGCCAATGACAAGCCGCTGCTGGTGAATTACCGGGGCGAGTGGCGGATGCCGTTCCTGCGGTTTTACCCCGAAACTGCGTTTGGCGGCGATTTTCAGACCGAGGCGCAATATCGTGACGGCGAGGTGCAATGCCTGATCAAATCGGGCGGGGTGATTGATTGCTTTGATGATCCGGCGGGGATTCTGGCCTCTATCGATACGGGGACTTATGCGGCTGAAGGGTTTCAACAGGGTTCGATCCTGTGGGCGCCGATCCCGTTCAGCTACAATACCATCGTGGATAAAGGCGGCGTGGCCCCCGGCCCACCGGACCGCATGAACTGGCTGGGCACCGATGATACGAGCCGCGATGTGCTGGCACGGGTGATTTACGGCTTTCGCCTTTCGATCGGATTTGCGTTGATCGTGACAGTGCTGACAAGCGTGATCGGCATCGTGGCAGGGGCGGTTCAGGGCTATTTCGGCGGCATTACCGACCTGATTTTTCAGCGCGTGATAGAGATTTGGGGATCCACCCCGATGCTTTACGTGATCATCATCGTGGGGGCGGTGTGGAGCCTGAACTTTTGGATGCTGATCGCGCTGATGGTGGCGTTTGGCTGGACCGGGCTTGTCGGCGTGGTAAGGGCGGAGTTTCTGCGGGCACGGAATTTTGAATATGTCCGCGCGGCGCGGGCTTTGGGTGTGCCCGATTGGCTGATCATGTTCCGCCATGTGCTGCCGAACGCGATGGTGGCGACGATCACCCTGTTGCCGTTTGTGATGACGGGCACCATCGGGTCGTTGGCCACGCTGGATTATCTTGGCTTTGGTCTGCCCGCCGATCTGCCAAGCCTTGGCCAATTGTCGCGGCAAGCGCAGCAGAACTTGCAGATGCCGTCGCTGGCCTTTGTCTCATTCTTTACCTTCGCCATTATGCTGTCGTTGCTGGTCTTCATCTTTGAGGGCGTGCGAGATGCCTTTGACCCCAGAAAGACCTTTCAATGAGCGTGTTGGAGGTGAAAGATCTGACGATCCGTTTCCGGCAGGACGGGCGGCTGATTGAGGCGGTGAAGAGGGTCAGCTTTACGGTTGGCAAAGGCGAAACCGTGGCTTTGGTGGGCGAGTCCGGGTCTGGCAAGTCTGTGACTGCGCTGTCAACGGTGTCTTTGCTGCCCGAAAGTGCCGAAGTTTCAGGCTCTGTGACCTACAACGGCGTGCAGATGGTGGGCGCGTCAGAACCTGCACTGCGCAAGGTGCGCGGCAACGACATCAGTTTCATTTTTCAGGAACCGATGACAAGCCTTAACCCTCTGCATACGATTGAACGGCAGCTGACGGAAAGTCTCTCGTTGCATCAGGGGCTTAAGGGTGATGCTGCGCGCGCCCGAGTACTGGAGCTGTTGAACAAGGTCGGCATCCGCGATGCGCAAAGCAGGCTCGGGGCCTATCCGCATCAACTGTCGGGCGGGCAGCGGCAGCGGGTGATGATCGCAATGGCCTTGGCGAACGGGCCGGAACTGCTGATCGCGGATGAGCCGACAACGGCGTTGGACGTGACAATTCAGGCGCAAATACTCGACCTGCTGGCCGATTTGAAAAAATCCGAGGGCCTTAGCCTTTTGTTCATCACCCATGACCTTGGCATCGTGCGCCGCATTGCTGACCGGGTTTGTGTCATGCAGGGCGGGCAGATTGTGGAACAGGGCGTCACGGCCGAGATATTCGCCAACCCGCAGCATCCCTACACGCAAAAGCTGCTGGCGGCGGAACAATCGGGCCGTCCGGATCCGGTGGCGCATGATGCGCCTGTGGTGGTGCAGACCGATGCCCTGCGCGTGTGGTTTCCCATTCACGCCGGGTTTCTGCGTCGGGTTGTGGGGCACGTCAAGGCGGTGAACGCGGCAAGCATTTCGGTGCGGGCTGGGGAAACGCTCGGGATTGTTGGGGAATCGGGGTCTGGCAAGACCACGCTGGCGCTGGCGATCTTGCGGTTGACGCAGGCTGAAGGCCCGGTGGTGTTTCTGGGGCGTGACTTGCGCGGGCTTTCTGGCGCGGGCCTGCGCGCCGTGCGGCGCGATATGCAGGTGGTGTTCCAGGACCCGTTCGGCAGCTTGTCGCCCCGCATGACCGCCGAGCAGATCATCGCCGAAGGGTTGGGCATCCACGGGCTTGATCCGGGGCGCGACCGTCGCAGCATGGTGGCCGAGATCATGGCCGAAGTGGGCCTCGACCCGGCCGCCATGGGCCGTTATCCGCATGAGTTTTCAGGCGGCCAACGTCAGCGCATTGCCATTGCCCGCGCGATGATCTTGCGACCGAAACTGGTGGTGCTGGATGAGCCGACGAGCGCCTTGGATATGACGGTGCAGGTGCAGATTGTGGCCCTGCTGCGTGATTTGCAGCGCAAATGGGGGCTCGCCTATGTCTTCATCAGCCATGATCTGCGGGTGATCCGCGCGATGGCGCATCAGGTGATGGTGATGCAGGCGGGCGATGTGGTCGAGGCGGGGGACGCCCACGCCATCTTCACGGCTCCGAAGTCGCCCTATACCAAGGCCCTTATGGCGGCGGCGTTTGGGACCAGTTGAATGAAAATCCTGTTTGTGCATCAGAATTTCCCGGGCCAGTTTTTGCATCTGGCCCCCGAGCTTGCCAAACGCGGGCATGACTGCCGCGCGCTGACCGATGTTGTGAACACTCGGCCCTCGCCGATCCCGGTGGTGAAATACAAGCATGAGGCGCAGAAGGTAGAGCCTGCTGCGACGCGATTGGGCCGAAATTACACCTTGATGAGCGACCGTGGCGTCACCGTTGCCCGCGCAGCACTGGCCCTGCGTGACACCCACGGCTACACGCCCGACGTGATTTTTGGCCATTCCGGCTGGGGAGAGACGCTTTTTCTGAAAGAGGTCTGGCCCGATGCCAAGCTGCTGGTCTACGCCGAGTTCTACTATAAGGGCACCGGCGCGGATGTGGGGTTTGACACCGAATTTGCCAAGATCAGCTTTGATCAAGTGATGATCGCGCAGGGGCGCACAGCGCATTTAGGGCAGTCGCTGATGCATGCCGATGCCGGGCTGTCGCCGACGCTTTGGCAGGCCAGTACCTATCCTGCCAGCATCCGCCACTTGATCAAGGTGATCTTTGATGGGGTGGACACCGACGTTATGACACCAGACCCCGAAGCCAACCTGACCTTGCCAAATGGCCTGGTTCTGCGCGCGGGCGATGAAGTGCTGACCTTTGTGAATCGCAATCTGGAACCTTACCGCGGCTATCACACCTTCATGCGCGCTCTGCCCGGCGTAATGGCGGCACGCCCGAACGTGCAGGTGGTGATTGTGGGCGGCGATGAGGTCAGCTATGGCGCGCCACCGAAGGATGGCAAGGGCTGGAAGGATATTTTCCTGAACGAAGTCAAAGACATGCTGGATCTGTCGCGCGTTCATTTCATCGGCAAGGTGCCTTATCCGATGTTTGTCAGCCTGATGCAGGTATCCCGCGTTCACGCCTATCTGACCTATCCGTTCGTGCTGTCCTGGTCGATGCTGGAGTCGCTGTCCGCGGGGACCTTGGTGGTGGCGTCTGACACTGCCCCTGTGGCTGAGGTGATCCGTGACGGGGTGAATGGGCGGCTGGTCGATTTCTTTGATGTGCCCGCTTGGACTGCGGCCTTGACTGAATGTCTGGCCGAGCCGGAGCGGTTCGCACATTTGCGGGTGGCAGCACGGCGCACGGTGCTGGAGAATTACGATTTGCAGTCGATCTGCTTGCCCCGATTGGTGGACTATGTCGAAAGTCTGGGCGCGCAGTAGGGCAGGGGGGCTTTCCGTCCCCCTCTCTTGGCTGCCGCCAATTCACCGCCCGAGAATATCTATGAATGGATAATTGGGGTTAGTTCAAGATGACGGTGGCGTCGTCAAGGCCGCCTATACTGACCGTGCAGATGTCGCCCGCGACCAACGGCCCCACACCGGCCGGGGTGCCAGTGTAGATCAGGTCGCCTGCGGCCAGCGTCACCATCCGCGACAGATGCGCTATGATGGCGTTCACCGGCCAGATCATATCTGACAGCCGGGCCTGTTGGCGCAGGGTTCCGTTTACGGTGCAGATGATGGGGGCGTCATCAATAGGGCCCGCGCGCAATGGACCGAGGATGGCAGATTGGTCAAACCCTTTGGCCATGTCCCACGGGCGACGGTCGGCCTTGGCCTGCGCTTGTAGATCACGCCGGGTCAGGTCATTGCCCGCAGCGTGGCCCCAGATCAGGTCAGAGGCATCTTCGGCGCGGATATTTGCGCCACCTTTGCCCAACGCCACCACCAATTCGGCCTCATGGTGCAGGTTCGTTGTGGCAGACGGAAAAGGGATGATCGCCCCAGATGCCACAACAGTATCGGCGGGTTTGGTGAAGAAGAACGGCGCTTCAACCCCCGGATCTCCCCCCATTTCGCGGCTGTGCTCGGCGTAGTTGCGGCCCACACAAAAGATGCGGCGCACTGGAAAGCGCAAGGCAGACCCTGCCACCGCAACCGTGACAGGCAGGGGGGCTGCAAATATCAGATCGGTCATCTTCGGTTATCCAATCGTTTCACAATCCATCGCGCGGGCGCGCAGACGGCGGCAGGCGAGATCGGCCTGATCTTCGGTCAAGCCCATGAAATTGGCGCGGTATTTGCCGCTGGTCTGGGTGATCTTGCGCAAGCCGGTGTTTAGGGTGCTGCTTTCAGCAAGGGCAATTTTGAACAGCGCGCGTTCTGCCTCATACCGAGAAGTGAAAGCCCCGACATTGACGCCAAAGTGCCGTTCACCCGAGGTGGAGGCCCGGACCACAACTTCGGGGGCATCTTCGGTTATGACAATTTCCGAGGCCGCAGCGGCTTCAAAGTTCGGAGCTTTGCGCTTGGCAGGAATGGTGGCTGCGGCCAGTGCGATTGGGGCAGGGGCGGCATTGGTTGCCCCGCCCACGCTTTGCACATCGGTCACATCTGCGGCCAAGTCGGTAGACATATCTTCAGCGTCAACCGTCGCAGCCTGCATGTCTTCTGCCACCTCGCCTGCGTCGGTGATAACGGTTTCTGTAGCGGGCACAGGTTCAGGCATAACCTCTGGCCCAACTGTCGCAACAACCGTTGCCGCTGGTCGCGATTTGGGCCGCAGGGCAGCAAGTGCCGGGTCGGCCTCGACCAATGCAACCGCCTGTGCCTCCAGCGTGCCAGTGGCGGTGGCTGCAGGGATCTCAGCGGGAATTTCAACTGGCGCGTCAGCCATCGCAAGGGCCTGCGCGTCCAGCGTTCCTGCGGTAGGGGATACAATTGGAGCATCAGTTGGCGCGTCGCTTGCCGCCATTGCCAGCGCTTGTGCATCCAACGTGCCTTCAGGGGGGGCAGCCATAGCCTCGGCCAATGCGCCAGCAACGCTGTCTGCAATGGCGTCCGCAGATTCGTCAGCCACCTCGAACGGCAGTTCGTCGGGTGCCACAGCGTCAACCTCGGCCACCTGCACTTCGGCCACCATGGGGCGCGATTTGGGGCGCGGCGACTTGCGTACTTCGCCCGTCACACGAATGGTTTTTGCCGATCCGCCTGCAGCGCCTGCTACGTCAATCTCGCCCGCTTCGGCCAAGGCCGCGTCAATCGCCGCTACGTCGTTCTGCGCGACCAGCATTTCTTCCGGTTCGGCGTAGGCTGGCGCTGCGGGTTTCTTCTCGCGCACATTGCCCGGCGCTTTCGAAAAGCCAAGATCCAGCAGTTCGGTTACCTTTACATTGCGGTTGGCGGTAGAGGTACCGCCAAACACGGTCGCAATGATCCGCACGCCACCCCGTTCCGCCGAAGCGGTCAGGTTGAACCCTGCGGGGTTTGTGTAGCCAGTCTTGATACCATCGGCCCCTTTGTAACTGTCAAGGAAGCGACGATTGGTGTTGTTGACCTGCGCCATGCCTGCGTCGGCGGTGCGGCGCGAGAAGATGTTGTAGAATTGCGGGAAATCGTAAAACAGGTGACGACCCAAGATCGACATATCACGCGCAGTGGACAGGTGGCCCTCGGCAGTCAGGCCGTTGGGGTTGCGAAAGGTGGAATTGCGCATCCCAAGTGCTTTGGCGGTGCGATTCATCCGCTTGGAAAACGCCGCTTGCGACCCTCCGCCGACATATTCACCCAAGGCCGTGGCCGCATCATTGGCGGATTTCACCGCCGCTGCGCGGATAAGGTAGCGCACGGCGATCTTTTGCCCCGGTTTCAGGCCCAGCCGCGACGGAGCCTGTCCGGCGGCGTTTTTGGAAACCGTTACTTTGGTGTCCAATGATATGCGCCCGGCCGAGATTTCCTCAAACACGATATACAGCGTCATCATCTTGGTCAGCGAGGCCGGGTGCAGCCGGGCGTCGGCATTCTTTTCATACAGCGTCTCACCGGTGCGGGCGTCCATCACAAAGGCTGCGAAGGGGGCCGCCAACAGAGGCTGCGCGAATACGGAAATCGCCAATAGCGTTCCCAAAATATAGAGTGTGCGGAATACCCGCCCGATCAGCGATGCCACGTCGCTTGTCCCCTTGCCTATCGTATGGCCCCAATTTCAGGACCTTATTCTGCCTCGACCCTAGGCTAGCACAGAGAGTTCATTGCGAAAACCCCGATATTCCAATGGGTTTGCGGGTTTTGTTCATGTTGTGACTTGGTTGCTGCACTGGTGCAGATATTGTGCAAAGCGAAAAATTATTCGCTACTGGTGGGGTGTTCAAGCCAACCTGGCCACAAGGTCAGGCAAACTGCCCAGATCGGGCAGGGCGTGAAAGCGTGGGTGTGCCAACGGCACCGGGGCCTCCTCCAGCGCCCAGGTCAGGCCATGCGGCACATACACACCCCATGATCCGGCCTCCAAAGCGGGAATCACGTCCGATTTCAGCGAGTTGCCCACCATGAGCGCCTGATCCGCCCCGGTGCCATGGCGCGCGAAAATCCGCGTATAGGCGGCGGCGGTCTTGTCGGACACAATCTCGACCGCGTTGAAAAGGTCGCCAAGGCCCGATTGCGCCACCTTGCGTTCCTGATCCAACAGATCGCCCTTGGTGATCACAATGACCCGATACTCGGCGGCAAGTGCGGTGACAGTGGCCCGCACACGGGGCAGCAGATCGACCGGATGGGCCAGCATTTCGCGCCCGGTGGCCATGATTTCGGCAATGACTGTGGCGGGCACTTTTGCCTCTGTCACCTCAATCGCGGTTTCGATCATCGACAGGATAAAGCCTTTAACGCCAAAGCCATACGCGCCAATATTACGATGTTCGGCGGCTATCAGTCGGGCGTGCAGATGATCTGGCGGGGCGTGGTCGGCCAACAAAGCGGCAAAGCGGTCCTGGGTCAGGCGAAATCCCGCCTCATTGTGCCACAGAGTATCGTCGGCATCAAAACCGATGGTGGTGATCATGGGTGCCCCGCAACAAGCCACTGCTGATTTTCAGTGTCAGAGGTGACCCTGACTTTACAAGCGGTGTCCGTTGGTGCGGACGATCTTTCTTTGCATGGGTCGGGCTGGCTTGCAGGCTCTGGCCCTATGCTGCGGCCTTGTGCCTGCGTCACTCATTTTCTGTTAGCGCGCGTTCATAACTGCCCATCACCGGGCTGAGCATGTAGTTTGCCAAGGTCTGCTCACCTGTCGCAATCATCACTTGTGCGGGCATGCCGGGAACAATGTTGACGTGATCCAGTGCCTCTAACTGACCGGGCAGGATGCGCACATCGACCTGAAAGAACGGTGCACCGCTGTCTGCATCGACCAGACTGTCGGCGGAAATTGCGGTCACAGTGCCATCGACCAACGGCGTCGTGCGATAGTTGTAGGCGGTCAGGCGCACACGGGCGTGGCCACCTTCTGTCACTTGATTGACGTCATTGGGGGACACTTTCACCTCGATCACATAGCCTGCATCGTCGGGTACAATCTCCATCAGGCGTTGGCCGGGGGCGATCACGCTGCCCAGCGTATTGACGGAAAGTCCGACAATGCGGCCGGGGCGGGGGGCGTGCAGAGTCAAGCGGTCCAGCACATCCTTTTCAGCACCAAGTCGTTGGCGAATATCAAAAATCTGCTGGTTTACCTGTTGGCGGCCTTCGGTGATTTCCCTTAGATAATCCCGGCGCACTTGCAGCTTGCGGCCCTCAACCTCGGCGATCTGTTGCAGCACCGATTGCAACTGGCTTTCAGTGACGCCGGCGTTGCCCTCCAGCCCTGCCTCGTCGCGGCGCATGAAAAGCATCTCGCTTTTGGTGGTCAGGCCCTTCTCCAGCAAAATTTCACGCGCCGCGATTTCTTCCCGCATCAGGGCCAGTTGTTGATCCTGCGCTTTCATCCTGATTTCGATACCCCGTTTCTGTTCGCCAAGCTGGCTGATCCGGTCTTGCAGGATTTTGATCTGGCCTGCAGAAATTCTGGTGTTGGAATTCAGAACATCGATCTGCGTTTGCACCATGTCGCCAAAGGACGGGCTAAGCGCCAACAAGGCGGCCAGTTCAGGCGATATTTCCAGCGTCTGCTTGTCGTCAAATTCGGCCTGCAAGCGGGCTTGGGTGGACAGGGCGCTGACCAGTTGGTTGTTCAGAATACCAAGGTTCGCCTGGGATCGCGTGTCATCCAACCGGATCAGCACTTGCCCCTTTTTGACCACATCGCCTTCTTTGACTGCAATGTCGCGGGCTATGCCGCCTTCCAGATGCTGTACGACCAGACGGTCGCCAACGACGCGGAACATTCCAGAGGCCACCACCGCACTTTGCATCGGGGCAACGGCAGCCCAGCCGGCCAAGACGCCGAATACGCCAAAGCCCAGCACCAGCAGCCAGATCACCGTGCTGCGGACCGACACTGGCGGGACGAGGCGCATGGGCTGTGACGGCAGTCTGTCAACAAATCCAACCTGAGAGGCTTTAACGCGGGTGAGGTCAGTGCCTGTCATGACGTCTCTCCTTTGCGGCGAGAGGAAAAGGAAGCGGCTGGCCCGCCGGGCGTGTCAACAAGCCGCAAGGGCGTGATCTTTTCCGTCGCTGATTTGGGTTGCGCGGCCATTTTTTGCTGCGCAATGGGATGCACAGTGGCATCCAGAATTTCACGCGCGGGCCCAAAGCGCACCATGCGGCCTTTCTCCATCACGGCGGCATGGCTGACACGTCGCAGAATGCTCATCCGGTGGGTCACGACAATGACGATGGCCCCGCGTGCGGTTGCATTGGCCACGGCGCGGGCCAGCGCCTCTTCGCCCTCGGGGTCAAGGTTGGCATTGGGCTCGTCCAGCACAATCATGCGGCGGTCGCCAAAAAAGGCGCGGGCAAGGCCGATGCGCTGACGCTGACCTGCCGACAAACGCTCGCCCAAGGCACCGACCTGCATGTTGTATCCCTTGGGCAAGCCGAGGATCAGGTCATGCACCTCGGCGCGCTTTGCGGCCTCGACAATTGCTGAAGGGGCCGCATCTGCGTCCATCATGGCAATGTTTTCGGCCACCGTGCCGCTGAACAATTCCACCCGCTGCGGCAAAAAGCCGATATAGCGACCAACCTGGTCAGCAGGCCAGTCGGTCAACGCGGCATCGTCCAGCCGCACAAACCCGCGTGACAGCGGCTGCAAGCCGACCAGTGCGCGCGCAAGGGTGGTTTTGCCTGCACCGCTTGGCCCGATGATCCCCAAGGACCGACCGGGCAGCAGCTCAAAGCTGACCCCGAACACCACTGGATTTTGTAGATCGGGCAGCACAACTGTGGCCTCTTCGACCGACAGATGGCCCAGCGGTTCGGGCAATTCCAGCATTGTCTCACGCGTGGCTTGCCGTGCCAGCACCGCATTCAGCCGCTGCACCGACACCCGGACTGACATAAGCGCCCGCCAGCCGGTGATGGATTGTTCCACTGGCGCTGCGGCGCGCCCCAGCATGATCGACGTCGCCATCACCAATCCGGCCGTCATCTGGTTGATCATCACCAGCCAGACCCCGACGCCCAAAATTGCAATCTGCATCGCGGTGCGCAGGATCTTGGCCATCGACCCCAGCAGGGCGATCCGGTCGGCAGCGACGGTGGCCGAAAACATCGACTCGAAGGCATGGGTCTGCCACCGCGTCACCATGGCCGGTGTCTTGCCCATTGACCGCACGATATCAGAATTGCGTAAAATCTCATCCGCGGTGCGATTGGCGCGCTGACCGGCTTCATTGGCCTTTTGGTTCGGCGCACGCCCTATGCGGTCGTTCACCAGCCCCAGGCAAAATAGGGCGACAAGACCAAGCGTGGCCACGATTCCCAAAACGGGGTGAATGAAAAAGATGAAAGCGACCAGCACAATAGACCACGGCGCATCCAGCAGCGCGATGAAGAATGGCCCACTGACAAAGCCGCGCAGATCTTGCAGATCGCGCAAGGGCTGCGCGCCAAGTGTATCGCGGCTTTGTGCGTCCTCCACCAAGCCGCCCAGCACAGACGCCCCAAGTGCGGCGTCCAGCCGGGTCCCAAGCCGGTTTGCCAAGCGCTGGCGGATGATGTCGAACAAGAAGTGAAACCCAAGAGCAAGCATCGCCCCGATGGTCAGTGCGATCAGGGTAGGCACGCTTCCCGATGACATAACACGGGAATAGAGTTGCAGCATGTAAAGTGGAGCCGTCAAGTTCAGCAGATTAACGAAAACGCTGGCAAGAGCGATAAAGCCGATCACGCCGCGCTGTCCGTCAAATACGTTTCTGGACCGTTTCAAAATAATCCCCCCCGAGTAGAAAACTTGTCTGACCAAAGTGATTAAGCCTGACCAGGGACCGAACATGGCTGCGCTTTGACGCGGTGTCCGATCTATGTTTCCAATCAAAACTTTAATCGCTTTGTATGACGGCACCCCAGCCCAAGTCAGAATTACTGGTCGGGGGACCTAGCCGTTCTTTGTCGAGCTGGGGCTGGACGTGCCCGGCGCAATGAATGCCGGGCACGTCCGTCCTTGCTCGAACAATCAGGCGATCACAAGATCGACGGCCTCATACAGATAGTTGCCGTCGCTCAAGTTGTTGATGTCACCCAGAGAGCCGAAAGTGAACGGATGGTCGCCATGCACTCCAAGCAGATTGATGGAGGCACCACCAACGCTGATTACAGTGTCAATCGCGTTGTCGATAACCGAAGTGGCCGCATCCAGGGCGATAAACAGCGCCGTAGAGTTGGCTGTGCCGGTCAGGTCGTCGATCACGAACGTCAACACGTCAGCGTCGTTGTCCATGTCAAAGTCGTGCGCGATGTCAGCACCGTCGGTGGAGGTAAAGTTGGTGCCATCCCACGTCAGGTGCACCTCGAACACATCCTTGCCGTCGCCGCCGGTCAGATCATCGTTGCCTTCGCCGCCCCAGAGGAAGTCAGAGCCGTCGTCGCCATAAAGGTCGTCGTCGCCATTGCCACCATTCAGGTCGTCGCTGCCTTCACCGCCCGACATCGCATCGTTGCCGTCATCGCCGTTCAGCAGATCGTCACCGTCATCGCCTGACATCCAGTCATCACCGGTGCCGCCATTGACCGTGTCGTCGCCGTTGTCGCCGTAAAGCGTGTCGTTGCCGGCATCTCCGTTGACGCAGTCGTTATCGGCACCACCAAACATCACGTCATTGCCAGTGCCGCCGGACATTTTATCCGCGCCTGCATCGCCCGACATGCTATCGTCGCCTGCGTTGCCGGTCATGCTGTCGGCCCCGTTGCCACCATACATCACGTCATTGCCAGCGCCGCCCGACATGGTGTCATTGCCGTCGCCACCCGACATATGGTCATTGCCGGCATCGCCAGCCATGTTGTCATTGCCCAGCCCGCCAGACATCCAATCGTCGCCGTCATTGCCGTTCATCCGGTCATTGCCGTCATCGCCATACATGGTGTCGTTGCCAGCGTCGCCCGACATGCGGTCGTTGCCCGCATCGCCGTGCATCAGATCGTCGTTGTCGCCGCCTGACAGGTTGTCGCCGCCCTTGCCACCGTAGATTTCGTCGCAACCGCCCTCACCATAGATGGTATCGGCACCGTCGCCACCCAGCAGCAGGTCGTTGCCATCCGGGCCTTCGTCAACGTCGGCAACGCCGTCGTCATCAAGGCAATCTTCAGCAGCTACCTGAACGCCGCGTCCACCGTTGTCGCCGTAGATCAGATCTGCACCAGCGCCACCGCGCACCCAGTCATCGCCCGATCCACCGCGCATGGTGTCACGGCCTTCGTCGCCCATCATGGAGTCGTCGTCTTCGCCGCCTTCCATGTGGTCATTATGACGACCGCCAAACATGCGGTCTTCACCGGCTTCGCCAAACAGCGAGTCATTGCCGGCTCCACCATCAACCGTGTCATTGCCTTCTCCGGCAAACACGACGTCGGCCGCGCCGTAAAAGTCCCACTGCGTGCCACCGGTCCAGGTGTCAGACCCGACATCCAGATCGGCCAGATTGCCCTGACGAATATCGCCAAAGATTTCGTCTGCACCGCCGCCACCCAGAATGTAATCAGATCCCAGACCGCCCGAGATGCTATCGCTGTCATTGCCACCATCGATGCCGTCATTGCCAAGACCGCCGTAAATAGCGTCTTCGCCGGTACCACCAAACAGGCAGTCATTGCCGGCTTCGCCTGCAATGCAGTCACTTCCGGACTCGCCATAAATGGTGTCATTGCCATCATCGAGCGAGTTTTCATCGGCGTCGTCGCCAATCAGCGTATCCATGCCCTGACCACCATAGATCAGGTCATCACCCTCGCCGCCCAGAACGCCGTCATTGAACGTAGAGGCGACAGGTGAATTGGGATTGCCGTCGTCGGTGCCCCGTTCATAGTCACCAAAGATAACGTCATTGCCGGTGCCGCCGTCGATGCCGTCATCACCACCTTCGCCAACGAGATAGTCGTTGCCTTCGTCGCCTTCGATGCAATCGTTACCCTCGACACCGGAACCGTGGCCGTCATCGCCATAAATAACGTCGTCACACAAACCGCCCGACAATTCGTCGCTGCCGCTCATGCCATAGATGGTGTCTTCGCCGTCTTCGCCTGCGATTTCGTTGTTGTCGCTATTGCCGACAACCACATCATCGCCTGATCCGGCATGATAATTGTCAGGCGATCCGGGGAGCCGCAGATCAACCCAATCTCCGCCAATTGTGCCAGAGCCCGTAGCCTGGTTGTTGCCACTAGCTTTTGAAAGATCAACGACGCAAGGGGCCACAACGCATTCTTCCCAGGCGGGAACGTCACAGTGGTCGGTGGGATCAACATATTCAGCCATGATAATATCCTCCTGAAGGTTTATGATACTGACCCGCCGAGCGAAAATTGTCGCACAGAACGAAGTCAAACTGCTTCACCAAGGGATCTCAATATCCCTAGATTACTCTACTTCAACAGATTCGCCACTTTGGCGCTGCCCCCAATAGGGGATGATTCTACAATTAAACCCTTGGTATTCTGAAAAAACATACTCTTTATATTCTCGGAAAACTGTCCGATTTGCGCGTTATAAATGGACCCTAGTGCAAGCCCGACGCAAAAGAAAAATGCAGTCAAAGACAAACGAACTGGACGACCCAAACCCCGAACGCTGTTTGCGTCCACTGCCTGAGATACAATCGTACGAAGCATCGGTTCCAACTCAATCCGCAATGCGCCATCCATACTGTTGACAGCTCGCTCCATCTGGTCCAGCCGTTGATCAATTATCTCACGGTCGGCAGCAGCCTTTGCGGTTTGCGCATCGCCAAGTCCCTGATTGAGCGTGGTAATCATGGCAACAAGTCGCTTGTGCATCTCTCCCAGATCTCGGCGCCGCGCCAATGCGCCTTCTCCTTTTGTCAGAGCAGCATAGATGTTCTGCAGATCATCATCCCGTAATAATAGATTGGGTGGATTTTTCAAATCACCAGTAGGTCGTGCAGGTGGAGATTTGAATTCGGCGCCAGTTTGAATTTCCGTCATCAAAGTCGTCCTCCAGCTGCTTGCCACGTCAACATTTGTGCCATTTCCGCCCGCGAGGTTACGTTCAACTTATTCAGAACGCGTTTTGCATAGGTTGAAACGGATTGCTCTTTCAGACCTGCAACTCTCGCGGCATCCTTGTTTGACAGACCCATCTGTAGCAATGTTGCGACGCGAGCCTCCGCAGGGGTCAGGCCAACTGCACGGGCCAGCATTTCGACCCGCCTGCTGTCAGGGGGGGTAGGCATCATCACGGCGACAAGATCGGTCGCCGCACCATCGTGCTGAAACCGCGACAGGGTTACCGGTACCCGCAGCGAGGCTGTCTTACTATCAAGAAATATAATGGTTTCAACGTCAGAAGAAGATGCCGACGCGCAGGCTGCAATCGCATCCACAAACCCTTTGGTCTGCGCACCGTTCACGCATTTGATGCCACTACACGTACGATGCAGCACTTGTTCGCTGTCCAGCATGGCTTTCGCAGCCGCATTTGCGCGCAGCAGCAAACCGCGTGCGTTCATTATCAAAATGGCTACATCTATCTTGCTGGCAACCATCCAGAGCATGGCCCTGTCACACGCATCTGTGCCCGATTGCACCAGATCGCGCAGGCAATCTTCACGCAAAATCGGCCAGGTTGAAGAAATCAATCCGATAGCCTTTTTGACCTCGGAGGCCTCTTTTAAGAAAAGTGCTATGTGATCGGTTATACCTGTATTGAACGTGCATTTGAATATGTGCCATGAACCAACTTCGGTTTCACATTCACAAAAATACTCTACCAGAGCTGCAGTCAACTGCAAATCGGTAATCTCATTGAAGTCAACCTCACAGCAATTTGTGAGAGCGCCAACAGAAACAATGGCCTCTTCTTGAACGGTGTGCCGTGGTGATGCTGCGCTACCAGTACTCAGAACAACATCACCCGATGGGGTGCGCAACTGAACGACCGCAGTATCCGTAATCGCTGAGAAATTTCTCTTTAACCGAAGGCTGAAAATTTCGTGTCGTACCAAAGACGTAAGTTTGACTATTTTGTTCATTTGCCCACCCCCCCCGAAGCGGCACTGCGAATCTATACCCGTTCCTTATTGTAGACCTTCATAATCAGATGTCGTCTGAACAAATGGCGTAAGCATATCAGGTTTAACTACGCCATATGGCGTAATCGATTGTCAGTTTCCATCTCCCGCATTGCTGTGATCTAACACGTTAGACAAATTCTGTGACGCCCACATGGCAGCCTGTGTGCGGTTTCTGGCACCGATCCTGCGAAAAGAAGATCGCAGATGTGCCTTGACGGTCGCATCGCAGATACCCAAAGAACGTGCAATTGCCTTGTTGGTGTGCCCAGAACGTAGATAAGCCAAAACAGCAATTTCCCGCTGCGATAACAGAGCTTTCGTGGAGCTTAAATCTTCACAATCTTGCTCGGCCTTTCCAGCAATCTGCTGACTCCGTGTGTCAGAGACTGGTGTGCTCCCCTGACGTGCCGGGCTAATACTGTATCCCATGCAAGCAAGGTACAGAATACTAATCAATGCTTCGGATGGTGCCGTCTCGGGGATGGTCGCAGTGATTTTGTTGTCGTATTTGCCTTCAAAGTTTGGATTTAAACTGTGCGGTGAAACCATAACGATTCGGATATTTCTGAACCGGGCCAAAACATGCTCTATCTTTTCTTCAACAGGGGTTTCTTGATCGACAATGTGTAGCAAAAGAATTTCGCCGACGTTGTCAACGGTCAACTTTGTACAAGAGTCGACGGCAACTGAGATAGGCAGACCTCGGTCGATACACATTTGAACAACAGCATTTCGGAAGATTGTATTTCTGGAAACAATGCTGACGGTCATGATCTCGGCACCGGTTTGAATGGCTTGCAACTGTAGCACTCGCGAACAATCGGAACTTTGCCCAGTGCGTAAACGCAGATCAATCAGGGCGTGTATTTGTAGAACACAACAACTTCAAATATGTGTGTATTCTACCAGATATGAACGAAAAATCAACTTCGATGAGTATCGTGTCGCACTGGTGCAGAAGAGACTTCCCCACAACCCCCAAGCTTGGAAAAGGTAATAAAAATCATATAATTGTGTTCTTCAACAGCGGCCCATTGCTCGTTATCCCTTCGAACACGCGTAAGACTTGTCTGGCCTTCAAAAATCTTACCAGGTTGTCAGTGCCCAATATTTGCTGCTCGCAAGCGCAGGTGACGCACAATCTGGGCGTGTTATTGTGGGCGGATTGGCGGCTCTGGTACGGGATCGACTGACCAAAAAGATGTTGAACCGCCGTCAACGGCCTGTAGAGATGCCGCGCCATACGTCAACTGCGATCGACCGGGCCAACTGTAAATATCTAACTTGCGCATCCCTACGCCGTAAGTTTGACAGTCAGACTGCCAGAGTGTTGCGGATATGCTGTCTGGCTTCCAAAGCCTTCGAAGAGCACCTATACTGAACTTACGCTCTGTAACCGCCCCATGCCGTTCGACCTGCCCAAAGTTCTGTGGTGTTCTGCCACCCTGCAAAGGCCTTAGTATGAAGCTCAAAGACCTTCAGATGTTCGTTGTGGCCCCGCCTTACCCCGGCTGGGGCGGGCGCTATTGGATCTTCACCAAGCTTACCACCGATGATGGTATCGTTGGCTATGGCGAGTGCTACGCGTCCACGGTCGGGCCGAAGGCGATGGTCGCAGTGATTGAGGATGTGTTCGAACGCCATATGCTGGGCCAAAACCCGGAAAACATCGAATGGATGTTCCGACGCGCATATTCTTCGGGGTTCACGCAGCGCCCCGACCCCACTGTAATGGGCGCGTTTTCGGGACTGGAGATTGCCTGCTGGGACATTTTGGGCAAGGCGCGCAACCGCCCGGTTTGGGCCCTGCTCGGCGGCAAAGTGAACGACCGGATCCGCAGTTATACTTATCTTTATCCTGAACCCGGCAAGGAATCCGGTGCCTTTTGGCAATCGCCCGAAATGGCTGCCGAGGCCGCCCTGCGCTTTGTGGATCAAGGCTTTACTGCCGTCAAATTTGACCCCGCCGGCCCTTACACCATCCGGGGTGGCCATGAACCCGCGATGTCCGATATCACCCGGTCGGTTGCGTTCTGCAAAGCCATCCGCGAGGCCGTGGGCGACCGGGCAGATCTCTTGTTCGGCACCCATGGCCAGTTTACCACGCCGGGTGCCATTCGTCTGGGGCAGGCGTTGGAGCCGTATTACCCGTTGTGGTACGAAGAGCCCATTCCACCAGACAATCTGCTGGAATTTGCCGAAGTTGCCCGCCATGTCCGTGTGCCACTTGCCACGGGGGAACGTCTGACCACCAAGGCCGAGTTCGGGGCCCTGCTGCGCCACGGTGGCGTAAAAATTCTGCAACCGGCCCTGGGGCGGGTTGGCGGTATCTGGGAGGCCAAGAAAATTGCCGCAATGGCCGAAGTGTTCAATGCCGAAATGGCCCCGCATCTCTATGCAGGACCGGTGGAATGGGCGGCAAACGTTCATTTTGCGACCTCAATCCCGAACCTGTTGATCGCGGAAACCATTGAGACTGGAGGGGCTTTCCATCTGAAACTTATCAAGAATTCGATCAAATGGGAGGCTGGTTATATCCTGCCGCCCGACGCCCCTGGGCTTGGCATCGAGTTCGACGAAGACGTCGCCCGCGCGCATCCTTATACCGGCAACGCGCTGCACCTGCAGATGCAAGAGGCCCCCTGCGACTATACCAACGGCAACCGCTTTGAAGGTGGTGCACCATCGTCGGTCACCTGAGAAATATTGGCCTTATAGCTGTGGAGTAGATGAAGCGTATTTGCAGGGCCACCCTTCTGCGCGCAGGGTTGCGTGGTGATCGTTTTGGCCGCAGCCTGAAGAGTAGCCCTGAAAGACCATCTGCGCAGGTTTCAGTCGGCCATTGCGTCTGTTGTGCCCAATCAAGCGTCATACCGTAATGTTGCCTTTCCGCCAGCCTTGGCCGACTTGAGCGAAAGTTCACTTTAACAGGCGGGGTCTTTCAACGGTCAGGGGGCTTCCGCGTTAAGTATGGGATCAGGCGTGAATGGCCCCGTCCCCACAGGCGAGGGCGGCTTCACGAACGGCCTCGCTATAGGTGGGGTGGGCATGGCATGTGAGCGCAAGATCTTGGGCTGATGCGCCAAACTCCATTGCCACACAGACCTCGTGAATTAAATCGCCAGCCCCAGGGCCGATGATATGTGCGCCCAGAATACGGTCAGTCGTAGCATCCGCGAGGATCTTTACAAAGCCATCGGCCTGAAACACGGCCTTAGCGCGGGCGTTGCCCATGAAGGGAAACTTGCCGACCTTGTAGGCGCGGCCATCTTGTTTCAGTTGTTCTTCGGTTTGCCCCACGTTTGCCACCTCTGGCATCGTGTATATCACGCCGGGAATGACCGAGTAGTTAACGTGGCCCGACTTACCGGCCATGATTTCGGCCAGTGCCATGCCTTCGTCTTCGGCCTTGTGTGCCAGCATAGGCCCCACGATGGCGTCACCGATGGCGTACAAGCCACTGATATTGGTTGCGAAATGGTCGGTTTTAATCTGGCCGCGCGGCAGCATTTCAACGCCCAATGCCTCCAGCCCCAGACCGGTGGTAAAGGGTTTGCGTCCCGTGGCGACCAGCACGACATCGGCGTCAAGGCTGGCTTCAGTGTCATTCTTGCGAAGTTTATAGGTGACTTTCGCTCCCGTTTCATTGGCGTCAACCCCTTGCACGGCGGCACCGAGTATGAACTTAACGCCTTGCTTTGTCAGAATTTTCTGGAAGGTCTTCGCTACTTCGGCATCCATTCCGGGGGTGATCGCATCGAGATATTCGACCACCGTTACCGCCGTGCCAAGACGAGCGTAAACCGAGCCCATTTCCAGGCCGATCACGCCAGCCCCGATCACCACCATGGTTTTGGGGATAGTAGGCAGGGTCAGAGCCCCGGTCGACGTGACAACGATGCGTTCGTCCACAGTGACTCCGGGCAGGCTGCTTGGCTCGGAACCCGTTGCAATAACTATGTTTGTTGCAGTGTGAACCTCATCCCCGATCTTGACCTGACCGGGGGCCGGCAGGCTGGCCCAGCCTTTCAGCCACGTGATCTTGTTCTTCTTGAACAGGAACTCGATGCCCTTGGTGTTGCCGTTGACCACATCTTGCTTATACGCCTGCATCTTGGCCCAATCGACGGTCGGACTCGCCCCCATCAGCCCCATTTTCTCAAAGTTTTCATGCACTTCGTGCAACTGGTGCGTCGCATTCAGCAGGGCCTTTGACGGAATGCAACCGACGTTCAGGCAGGTGCCACCAAGCGCCTCTCGTCCCTCAACCACCGCGACATTCAGGCCAAGTTGGGCCGCGCGGATGGCGCAGACATAGCCGCCGGGGCCTGCACCGATGATGATTGCGTCAAAACTTGCCATGGTGGTTTCCTTCAGGGTTTTCGGTCTGTCAGGGGCAAGGGCCATACCCCGGTTGTGGGTGGTGTTTCAGATCAGGGCGGCGAGGATCATCGTCAAGGTTGCGGCAAATCCCACCATCCAGATGGCCGATCGCCATGGTTTCCACCCCAAGGCATAGGCCGGAACATAAACGATGCGAGAGGCCAGATAGACCCAGGCCGCCGTTTGCGTGACTGCGCTGGACTGGTTGCCAAGCGTCACTACGACCACCGCAAGGGTGAACAGGATCAACCCCTCAAAATGGTTGTTCAGAGTGCGTTGAAGGCGGCCAGTCAGTTCCGACATTGGTTTGGAAGGCGCACGGTCACGGGGGCTGGTGGTGTAGCCCGCGCCGAGTTCGCGGTTGGCGCGCATCGAGAAGGGCACGAAGATTGCGGCTTGCAGCAAGCCGGACAGCGCGAGGGCGGTAAGCTCGGGGGTCATTGGTCAGGTCCGATTCTGGGCTATGAGGGGTGTGGCCCCCCACCCTATCCCTCCCCACGAAGGGGAGAGGAGGCGCGGTTCTATGAGAGGGGTGTGGGGCATGGGTCAGGCGGTTTTTAGGAAATGGGCGGTGGCGCTGCGGCCAAAGCTCGCTTCCTTGTCGAGCCACGCTTGCGCGTTGGCACGGTTGCTGACGTTGAACAGGATGGAGATGTCGCTGGCCGCATCGGCCCCGCGCCAGATTTGCATGACCGTCAGGCCCGCGGACGACCGGTTTTCGGTCTCCGCGTCGAAGGCGGTTTTCCATGTGTCGTAGGAGGGGGCGGTCAGGTGGAGGATCAGTTGCATGGGAGCGGCCTTTACGTTCGGGTTGGCGGGGTAAACCTCGCCCTAGCGCGATTGTACGGCGGGGGTCACCCCGCCACAACCGATCACAAATCCATCAACAACCGGCGGGGGTCTTCCAGTGCCTCTTTGACCCGTACAAGGAAGGTCACAGCGCCTTTGCCATCGACCACGCGGTGGTCGTAGGACAGGGCCAGATACATCATCGGGCGGATGACGATGGCGCCGTTGACCACGACCGGCCGATCCTGGATCTTGTGCATGCCCAGAATACCGGACTGCGGCGGGTTCAGGATCGGCGACGACATCAGCGAGCCATAGACGCCGCCGTTGGAGATGGTGAACGACCCGCCCTGCATTTCCGCCATCGACAGCTTGCCGTCGCGGGCGCGCAGGCCGAGTTCCGAGATCTTCTTTTCAATCGCGGCAAAGCCCATCTGGTCAGCGTCGCGGACCACAGGGACCACAAGGCCAGACGGCGTGCCGACGGCCACACCCATGTGGACGTAGTTTTTGTAGACTACATCCTGCCCGTCAATTTCGGCATTTACCTCGGGCACTTCTTTCAGCGCATGGGTGCAGGCCTTGACGAAAAACGACATGAAGCCCAGTTTCACGCCGTGTTTCTTTTCAAACAAATCTTTGTATTCGTTGCGCAAACCCATGATTCCAGACATGTCCACCTCGTTATAGGTGGTCAGCATGGCGGCGGTGTTTTGGGCGTCTTTCAGGCGGCGGGCGATGGTGGCGCGCAGGCGGGTCATCTTGACGCGTTCCTCGCGGGCGGCATCGTCGGCGGGCACCGGCGCGCGGGGCAGGGCAGCCGGGGCAGGGGCCGCAGCGGCGACGGGGGCCGCAGCGGCGACGGGGGCCTCAGCAGCGACGGGGGCCACATCTTCCTTCATCACACGGCCATCGCGGCCTGTGCCTGTCACCTGATCGCGGGTCAGACCGGCCTCGGCCATCGCCTTTTTTGCGGAGGGCGCGTCTTCGACATCGGCGCGGGGCACTACCGGTTCCGGCCCGCCAATCGGGGCAAGGGCGGGTTCCGTGACAGTCGATGGCACGCCGTCCAGCGCCTTGGTCACTTTTTCTTTGGCGGCAGGGGCGGCGGCTCCTTCGGTCACAATCGCAAGCCGCGCGTTAGCAGCCACAGTGGTGCCTTCGGGCGCGATGATTTCGGCCAGAACGCCTGTAACCGGGCTGGGAACCTCAACCGAGACTTTGTCGGTTTCCAACTCGCACAGCATTTCATCCTGCTTGACCGCATCGCCCAGCTTTTTAAACCAGGTTGATACGGTGGCTTCGGACACGGATTCGCCAAGGGCGGGCACCATCACATCGGTCATTTTACTTCTCCACGCTCAGCGCGTTCAACTGTTGACGGGTCAGGCGAGGCCAAGGGCGCTGGCAACCAGCGCCTCTTGTTCGCGTTTGTGGCGGCTGGCAAGGCCGGTAGCGGGCGAAGCGGACGGCAAGCGGCCTGCATAGGTTGGCCGGGTCTGGGTGGCCCCGATCTTGGTCAGCAGCGATTCCAGTTCAGGTTCCAGGAAAGACCATGCGCCTTGGTTTTTGGGCTCTTCTTGGCACCAGATAATCTCTGCCCCCTTAAAGCGCGACAGTTCTTGCGTCAGCGAAATCTTGGGCACAGGGTATAGTTGTTCGACCCGCAGAAGGTAGGTGTCCGTCAGCTCTGCGGCATCGCGTGCGGCCAGAAGATCATAGTAGACCTTGCCCGAGCAAATCACCAAACGCTTGATTTCACTATCAGGTTTCAGCGCAAGGGACGAGTGGCCCTTTTGCGCATCGTCCCACAGCACGCGGTGAAAGGTCGAGCTGTCGGTAAAATCAGTCGCGTCGGACACGCACATCGGATGGCGCAGCAGGGATTTCGGCGTCATCAGCACAAGGGGTTTGCGGTAGCTGCGGTGCAGCTGACGGCGCAGGATGTGAAAATATTGTGCCGGGGTCGAGCAGTTGGCGACGATCCAGTTGTCCTCGGCCGAATTCTGCAAGAACCGCTC
>JANNNF010000129.1:0-12740 GCA_031398405.1 Rhodobacterales bacterium
CATCAGGGGGCTTTCCACATCAGACACCGCCATCGGCACGGGGACAGCTCCGGCGGCAAGCGGCCTGCGGAACACCAGCATGTTCTGGAACGTCGTCTTGGTGCCGGTCAATCCTGCGCGTTCGTCACAGGGCAACGCATCCGCGCGGACATAGTCCCACCCGTCACGGCCTAGGTCATTCATCACTTCGGTCAAAGCCAAAGCAAAGCGTTCTTCGGTGGTCTTTACCCCCCGCGCTTTGGTGCCACGACGCGGAGCCGGGATCACCTTGAATTCATAGCTTTGCATAGAGATCCTCCACCACCGTCTTAACAAGTTTAACGAGATTCGACGCCCAAGGCCAAGGGAACAAACAAAAATTGCCAAACCCGGGCGAATTGTGCCACAGGCCCCGTATGTGGTATTTTTAGGGGATAGCGCCCGCAACCTCTAGGGGCTAATCGGCCCCGGGGTGGCTGGTGGCCGGGGAATAAGCGAAAACCGGCCCAAGACGTCCTGCGCCGATGCGGTGGCAAGTTCTGCCATCGACAGATGGCGCGCGGCATCATTGGTCAGCGGGTGGGCAGCAATGTCGCGATCTAGGCTGGCCTGCCGCAGCAGGCTATGCGCCCAAAGACCGGGGCGGGTGCTGCTGTCCAATGCCGCCACTGCAGCCGATTGCGTATCACGCGCGCGGATCAGCAGGGCCAGCGTGGCGGCGGTGTCGGACGCATCTTGGGGCAGCGGCAACCATGCCTCGGACAAAGCCTCCAACACCCGGTGGTGGGCAGTCTCATCGCGGGCGACGGCCCGGTGGGACAGCAGAGCCTTCAGCATCGCCACGGCGCGGGCGCGCAGCAGCGGGGTCTGCTCGGGGGGGCTGCGTTCGGCTTTCATCCGTAGGGCCTGCGCCAAGGCCAGCGTCCCCTCCGCCCGGTAGCCTGCCGCAATCGCCGCCTGAAACAGATCAATCGCCCGCCCCAGAACGCGCAGGGCATGGGGGCCTTCGAGGCGCCCGACTCGCCCCATTTCCGCCCGCCCTTGCGCCACTAGCCGCGCGGGGTCCACACGGCGCAGGGCCGCGACAAGGCGGCCCCAAACACTCACAGCCCCAGTTTCTTTGCGACCAGATCATTGACCGTGGCGGGATTTGCCTTGCCACCCGTAGCTTTCAACACCTGTCCGGTAAACCAACCGGCAAGGCGTGGGTTGGCTCGTGCCTTTTCCACCTGCCCCGGGTTTTCTGCGATAATCGCATCGACCGCCGCCTCAATCTCGGCGGTGTCCGTCACCTGTTGCATCCCATGCTTGGCCGCAAGGTCAACGGGATCGCCACCTTCCGTCCACACCAGTTCAAACAAGTCTTTCGCCATCTTGCCGCTGATCTGCCCCGACCCGATCAGGTCCAGCACACCCCCAAGCTGCGCGGTTGATACCGGGCTGTCGGCAACCGTCAGACCTTCCTTGTTCAACCGCCCGAACAGTTCATTGATCACCCAATTTGCCGCCTGTTTGCCATCACGCCCCTGCGCCACTTCCTCAAAATACGACGAGGATTCCAGATCGGCGGTCAGCACATTAGCGTCATAGTCAGTCAGGCCGAAATCGCCCATGAAGCGGGCCTTCTTGGCATCGGGAAGTTCCGGCAGGGTGGCCGCGATCTGGTCAACCCAGCCCTGTTCAATTTCAAGCGGCAACAGGTCCGGGCAGGGGAAATAGCGGTAATCATGGGCTTCTTCTTTGGACCGCATCGACCGGGTTTCATTCTTGTCGGGGTCATAGAGGCGGGTTTCTTGATGCACAGACCCGCCATCTTCAAGGATGGCGATCTGACGCCGGGCCTCATGGTCAATCGCCAACTGGATAAAGCGCATCGAGTTCATGTTCTTGATCTCGCAGCGGGTGCCCAGATGGCCGAAATCCTGCGTCGCTTGATACTTTTCATATTGGCCGGGGCGGCAGACTGAAACGTTCACATCAGCGCGCAGGTTGCCATTCTGCATATTTCCATCGCAGGTGCCCAGATAACGTAAAATCTGGCGCAGTTTGGTCACGTAAGCCGCCGCTTCTTCAGGGCCGCGAATGTCGGGGCGGCTGACGATTTCCATCAGGGCCACGCCGGTGCGGTTGAAATCGACGAAAGACATGGTCGGGTCCATATCGTGGATCGACTTGCCCGCGTCCTGTTCCAGGTGAATACGCTCGATCCGCACCAGACGCGCAACGCCGGGCGACATTTCGATCAGCACTTCGCCCTCGCCCACGATGGGATGATAAAGCTGGCTGATCTGATATCCCTGCGGCAGATCGGGGTAGAAGTAGTTCTTGCGATCAAACGCCGACAACAGATTGATTTGCGCCTTCAAACCCAGACCCGTGCGCACCGCCTGTTCCACACAAAATTCGTTGAGCACTGGCAACATGCCGGGCATGGCGGCATCCACAAACGCCACATTTGAGTTTGGTTCAGATCCGACCTGCGTGGACGCGCCCGAAAACAGCTTGGCGTTTGATGACACCTGAGCGTGAATTTCCATGCCGATGACCAGTTCCCAATCGTGCTTGACCCCGGAAATCACTCGGGGTTTCGGCAAGGAATAGGTCAAATCTAGCATGGCAGCCTCCGGCGCGAGTACCCTGCCTTTTTAGGCAGACCGGGGGCGCGGGGCAAGAGTGGATCGGGGGCTGTCAGGCGGCGGCGATGCGCAGGCCCGCCTCGCCGACCACCACCCGCGTTGAAGGCGTCAGGGCCGCGCCAAACACCTGTGCCATGGCCCAGCGTATGCAGTCATCGCCATTGTCCCACGCGGTCAGGTGAAATTCGCGCAAGGCACCGGTGATCATGCCGTGCAACGCCTTTTGCACCACGGCAAGGCGCGCCGTGGCACCCTCGCCTTCCAGATCCAGCGCATGGGCCAGTTCGGCCAAAGTGCCTGCCACAATGTTGATGCGGTACTGACACCCCGTCTGCGCCGCAAAGTCCTGAAGGCCCTGCACCAACAGATCAAGGTCAAGGTCACGCGGCATATCGCCAAGCGCGTCGGCTACGGCCATGTAGGCCATCGCATAGCCTGCAGCGCCCATATCGCCCCGGGTGCGTTCCATGGCAGCGCGGGCCTCGGCATCAAAACCCTGCGGCGCGCCAAACCAGTTCGGCAACAGATGCGGCGCGTGGGTGGCATGGGCGGTCCAGTTGGTGGGGTCGAGATCAACCCAGTCCTCATACCAGTCGCGGCACAGGGCCGCCCCATCCTCCAGCCCGCGCACCAGTTGATAGCGGCTGCCCGCCAGCAGGGGGGACAAATGTTCCAGCGGGTCAAACGGGTCCAGCACAGCCTCGGCGGTGGCGACATGGTCCAGATAGGCGTCCCAGCCCGCACAGGTCAGATCCCAATCCTGGCCCGAGGCACGCCCAGACCCGCGCAACGCCCAGCCAAGGTCCAGATGCGCCTGCGCCAACAGATGGGCTGCGGCGTAGTCAGCCGGGTATGCGGCCACAACAGTCGTGATACGCGCCAGTTCTGCCCGCGCTGCGGTAAAGTCCTTGCGCGCAATAGCCCCGGCCAATGTGGCGCGCGCGCCGTCTGAGACCAGCTCAAACACCCGCTTGCCGCCTTCCATTGCCACACGCGACTGATCCGCAGCCCGCAAGGCTGCCAGCAAATCCGCCCAGTTCCCGGTGTCTGCCATCGTTTTGTGCACCGCAACCACTTGCGCCCAAGCGACCATCTGGGGGGACTTGCGATGCAACGGCACCGCGATGCGCAGACAAGCGGGCACGGTCGGGTCGAGGTCGGCAACCGGGGTTCTTGCAGGAGACGTTCCCGGATCTTCAATCAGGCCGGACCGCCCCGAACCGTCGCGCCTGACCCAATCTGGCAAGGCCAACCCGGCGAAAAACCGCGCAGGGCTGGTCAGCCGAATAGCCAGACGTTCAAGCTGCGGTGTAAAGCCCATTCCGATTGTCCTTGCGGTGTCACTGCGAATTCACTGGGCAGCTAAATAGCGGACGAACGGGGCGGAATGATGGTCAGTGAAGGGATTTGCGGTGTCACGGGCGGGGCACAACCGGCGCGTGTGGTCACACGTCTGGTTGCCGCAGGGGTGCTTGCAGCCAGCCTAATCGCGTGTGTGCCCGTCAAACTGCCCAAGATGCCAAGCCTTGCGCTGCCTGCGATGCGGTGGGATCACCGGCCCGAAGCCGCCCAGTGGACGACCTCAACCCTGATGGCGGTGGCCGCGCGCGATGATGTGCTTGCAAGCCGGGTTCCCGGCGATATCGCGGCCTGGTGCCCGGGGTATGCCAAGGCCCCGCTTCAAGACCGGCGGGCGTTCTGGGTCGGGCTTTTGTCAGCGGTGGCCAAGTATGAAAGCAGTTGGAACCCGCGCGCATCGGGCGGTGGCGGGCGATATCTCGGATTGATGCAGATTTCCCCCGGGACAGCGTCAAATCACGGCTGTAACAGCGGCGGGTTAAAGGATGGCAGCGCCAATCTGGCTTGCGCTGTCAAGATCGTCGCCACGCAGGTCGGGCGCGACGGCGTGGTTGCGGGGCGCGGCAACCGGGGAATAGGACGGGATTGGGGGCCGTTCAAATCAGCCTCCAAGCGGGCCGAGATGGCTGCATGGACCTCAAAGCAAGGCTATTGCCAGTAGGATGGGCAATCTGCCCATCTTACGCAAACAGCCCTGTCCTTGCATGGAACGCGTCTGAACCCAAGCCGCGCAGAACTGGTCTTTGCCCGCCATCTGTGCGATGCAAGCCCCACAGTCTGACCCGGCAACAGGAGCCATCGTCGTGATCACCCTTTACGGAGTTTACCGCTCGCGCGCGTCGCGGCCGTTGTGGCTGCTGCTGGAAACCGGCACCACGTTTGACCATGTGCCCGTCATCCAAGGCTACCGCCTGCCACAGCCGGTGGCCGCGGATGCCCAGATCAACACCACCAGCCCGGCGTTTCTGGCCGTCAACCCGCAGGGCCAGATCCCGGCCTATGTCGAAGGTGATCTTGTGCTGACCGAAAGCCTTGCGATCACGATGCACATCGCCCGTGCCCATGGTGGTGCCCTTGGGCCACAGACGCCTGCCGAGGCAGCGCTGACCGACCAGTGGGCGCTGTTTGCGGTGACTGGCATCGAAAGCCCGGCGCTGGAAATTCTGTACACCCAAGGTGACGGCGGCGACAAAACCCCCGAAGGTCAGGCGTCGATAGCCATCAATGCCGAAAAACTGCGCCGCCCCTTGGCCCGTTTGAACGCGCATCTGGCGGGAACCGACTGGCTGGTGGCTGGACGCTTTACTGCCGCCGATATCATGGTCGCCGAATGTCTGCGTTACGCCCAAGGTCACCCGACCCTGCTGGCCGAATTTCCGGCAGCCAAGGCGTGGTTGGAACGCTGCCAGGCCCGCCCGGCCTTTCAGGCCATGTGGGCGGCCCGGCAGGCAGAACCGGCTTAGCCCTTTACATAGTCGCGCCAGTCGTGCTGGTCCTGAAAACCCAGCACGTCCCGCGCCTTTGCGTTTGACATAAGCGCCTCATTCGGCGTCAGTGGCCGTGTGACCGGCACACCCGGAAAGAACTGCGCCAGCAGCTGATCGTTGGTCTGGTTCATGCCATTGGTGCTGTTGCAGGCGTTGAACACCTGAAACCCGAGGCCGTCTTTTTGCAGGCACAGATCCACGATCTGCCCCAAGTCGCGCGCATCTACATAGTTGAATGCATTGCGCCGCCGCAGGCGCGGGTCGGCGAAATAACCCGGAAACAGCGTGGCATATTCATGCGGCTCTACCACGTTGCCAATCCGCAAGGCATAAATATCCGCCCCTGACCGCTGCGCAAAACTGCGCCCTGTTACCTCGTTCACCTTTTTCGATGTGCCATACGTATCCATCGGGTCAATGTCATAACCTTCATCCAGTGGCAGATAATGCGGGTCGGTCACGCCATCGGCAAAGCAGACGCCATAGGTGGTCTCGCTGGACGCCAGAATGATCTTGCGCACCCCCATCTTCACCGCCGCCTCGATGACGTTGTAGGTGCCGACCACATTGACCCGCCAGGTCTCGGTATCCGGGCACATCATCATTCGCGGGATCGCCGCGAAATGCACCACCGCATCAAAGGCCTTTGCCCCCTGACCGGTTTCCAACTCGTCATACCCTGCATGGGAATTCATTGCCGAATAGACCTGGCCCGCATCGGTGATGTCGCCGAGCAGATCATGCACCCCCGCCTGCCCCAGTGGCACCCGGTCAAAGTTCAGAACGCGGTGCCCCTGCCCCACCAGATAAGGCACCACATGCCGCCCTGCCTTGCCCGACCCACCGGTGAAAAATATCCGCATCGCTGATCTCCTCTTGTCGCCGCGCAATCTAGGCCACGCATGAGGCCACAGCAATGCCCCCACATCTTGCGCCCCACCCCCGGCAGGTGGTCTAATGCACCGCGCAGCAGCGAAAGAGCCCCCACATGCCAAACGACCTTTTGTCCGGCAAGGACCAGACCTATGACGCCTCCAGTATCGAGGTTCTGGAACCGCTGGAGGCTGTGCGCCTGCGCCCCGGCATGTATATCGGCGGCATTGATGAACGCGCCTATCACCATCTGGCCGCCGAGATCATGGACAACTCGATGGATGAGGCGGTGGCAGGCCATGCCAACCGGATCGAGGTGGAGTTGCATGAAGGGGGCAGCCTGACCATTCGCGACAACGGTCGCGGCATCCCGGTCGACCCGCACCCCAAATTCCCGGACAAATCCGCGCTGGAGGTGATCTTGTGCACGCTGCATTCGGGCGGCAAGTTCAACGGCAAGGCCTATGAGACTTCAGGTGGCCTGCACGGGGTTGGATCATCCGTGGTGAACGCGCTGTCCGATCTGATGCGGGTTGAGGTCGCGCGGAACAAGGAACTTTACGTCCAATCCTTCAGCCGGGGCAAACCCATGGGCAAGATTGAAATGATCGGCCCCGTTCAGAACCGCCGGGGCACCACTGTGACCTTCCACCCCGACCCTGACATTTTCGGCTCGCAGCATTTCAAACCCGCGCGGCTTTTGAAAATGGCCCGGTCCAAGGCCTATATCTTTTCTGGGGTGGAGATCCGCTGGAAATCCGCCGTCAACGATGGCGAAACCCCGATGGAGGCGGTGTTCCATTTTCCGGGAGGTTTGGCCGATTACCTTTCCGACACGCTGCAAAAATCGACCACCTATGCCGACAAACCCTTTGCCGGTAAAATCGGCTTTCCCGAGAAGTTCAATGTTCCGGGTTCCGTCGAATGGGCAATCAATTGGACCCCCGCCCGTGATGGCTTTATCCAGTCCTATTGCAATACAGTGCCGACCCCTGAAGGCGGCACGCATGAGACCGGCTTCTGGTCTGCGATCCTGAAAGGCATCCGGGCATATGGCGAGCGGATCAAAAACCGCAAGGCCGAATTGATCACCCGCGACGACATGCTGGCCGGGGGATGCGCGCTGATTTCGGTGTTCATTCGGGAACCGCAATTCGTAGGGCAAACCAAGGACCGTCTGGCGACCGAGGAAGCCGCAAAATATGTCGAAGGGGCGGTGCGTGACCACTTTGATACCTGGCTTGCGGCCGATCCGAAATCGGCAGGGTCCATCCTCGACTTTCTGGTGCTGCGCGCCGAAGAACGGCTAAAGCGCCGTCAAGAAAAGGAAACCGCCCGAAAGACGGCGACCAAAAAGCTTCGCCTGCCGGGAAAACTGACGGACTGTTCGTCGAAAACCCGTGACGGGACAGAGTTGTTCATCGTCGAGGGCGACTCGGCAGGTGGTTCGGCCAAAGGCGCGCGAATGCGTGAAACGCAAGCTTTGCTGCCACTGAAGGGTAAAATCCTGAACGTCCTTGGTGCGGCCTCTGCCAAGCTGAACGACAACTCCGAAATCCGCGATATATGCGAAGCATTGGGCGTGCAAATGGGCACCCGCTTCAAACTCGATGACCTGCGCTACGATAAAATCATCATAATGACCGATGCTGACGTCGACGGCGCACATATCGCCAGCCTGCTGATGACGTTTTTCTTCACTCAGATGCGCCCCCTGATTGACAAGGGGCATTTGTACCTCGCCTGCCCGCCATTATACCGCCTGACCCAAGGGGCAAAGCGGCTGTATGTGGCGGATGACGTCGAGAAAGAAGTCTGGCTGGCCAAGGGTCTGGGCGGCAAGGGTAAAATCGACGTGCAGCGGTTCAAGGGTCTGGGCGAAATGGACGCCAAAGACCTGAAAGACACCACGATGAACCCGTTGACGCGCAAATTGATCCGCGTGTCGATTGACGAAGACGAACCGGGAATGACCGGGGATCTGGTGGAGCGGTTGATGGGGAAGAAACCTGAATTGCGGTTCCAGTATATTCAAGAGAATGCGCGCTTTGTGGAGGAATTGGATGTTTGAGCGTTGAGTATTGACATCGGTTCTAACTGAGTTGTATCCAAAATAATAACAACCTGTGGGACACAGACTGATGACATACTTGGGTTATAAACTTAAATGCGAGTTTTCCGTTGGAGAAGCCATAGGCCAGCTTATAATCTGGTTACTGCTTGCAATTGTAACACTCGGCCTCGCTTTGTTTATTCTGCCCTACTATTTTATCAAAGCGCCGATAAACCGAACATCCTTGGTAGACAGCCAAGGCAGAAAGGTCGCCCGGCTCCATGTTGATGTCGGCTTTTCGGAGATTCTGGGGCATGCACTGGTCTGGCTTCTTTTGACCCTCATCACTCTGGGTCTTGCCTATTTGGTTTACTGGCCAGCAGTCATAAAACGTGTGCTGAATGCCGTGGTAATCACCGACCTTTGAGCAATATGTAGCGTGGATCCGCCCTTTCCACGCTTCATTGACTGGGAAAGAGCCACCCCACAGCCCCCTTGACGACTACCCCCACAGGTTGCAATCCTGCACTCAAGATCACCGCAAGGATGCCCCATGACACCTACCACCACTCTAGCCCTGTTTGCCTTTGGAACCGAGGCGGTGATCGGCTTTATCCTTGGCACCTCAACGGGCCTCTCCGAGGTGCATAAATCGGTGCTGGTGGGGTTTGCGGTTATTTATCCCTTGCTGACCATGGCACTGGTTTGGGCTATCACCGCGCGCAGCGCCAGCTATGAATACGACACCGTCGAGGACACGCAGCAGGCTTAAACCACTCTGCCCGCATCAAGCCGCACGATCCGGTCCATCCGCGCCGCGAGGTCGAGATTGTGCGTCGCGATCAATGCTGACAGCCCGGTTTCGCGCACCAACGCCATCAGCACGCCAAACACCTGATCGGATGTCGCGGGGTCCAGGTTCCCCGTCGGCTCATCCGCCAGCAACAGGCGCGGGCCGTTGGCCAGCGCGCGGCAGAAGGCAACCCGTTGCTGCTCGCCCCCCGACAGGGCGGCGGGGCGGTGATCGGCGCGGCCAGCAACCCCAACCCGGCCCAGCAAATCCTTCGCTCGGGCAGCAGCAGCCCGCGGTTCCACGCCATTGGCGAGCTGCGGAATAATGATATTCTCCAACGCAGTAAACTCTGGCAGCAAATGATGGAACTGGTAGATAAACCCCACATCGGCCCGCCGCGCCTCGGTCCGCGCGCGGTCGCCAAGGCCACCCATAGCGCGTCCGTCCAGCGTTACCGTGCCCGTGTCCGGCGTGTCCAGCAACCCAGCAATGTGCAAAAGCGTGGATTTCCCAGCACCCGAAGGTGCCACCAGAGCCACCACTTCCCCATGCCCAACCCGAACCGACGCCCCACGCAGCACCAGAACTTCGGCTGGTTTGCCACGATTATAGCCCTTTTCAATCCCGTCCAGAACCAGAGCGTCATTCATAGCGCAGTGCCTCTACCGGGTTCATCCGGGCGGCACGGCGGGCGGGAATGATCGTCACAATGAAGGACAATCCCAATGACAATGCCACCGCCGATCCCACATCGCGCGGCAGAAGTTTGGCGGGCAAAGCGTAAATACCACGGATCGACGGGTCCCAGACATCACCGCCATTCACCCAGTTTATAAAGCCCATGATCTGGTCGATGTAGGTTGCAAACAGGCAGCCGATAACCACCCCCATAATCGTGCCTACCGTTCCAGTAAACGCACCACACAGAAAAAATACCCGCAAAACAGAGCCTTCGGTCAAACCCATGGTGCGCAAGATGCCAATATCGCGCCCCTTGTTCTTTACCAGCATGATCAAACCCGACACGATGTTCATCGCGGCTATCAGCACCAATATCGACAGGATTACGAACATTACGTTATCCTCGATATCCAATGCCCGCAAAAACGATCCGGCAGAGTCGCGCCATGTCCAGACCAGCGCAGACGGGCCGGCGGCGTCGAGAATAGGGTCAGCCATAGCATCAACCGTCTCAGGGTCGGCCACCATAACCTCAAATTCGTCGGCCATGCCTTCGCGGTTGAAGTAGCTTTGGGCCTCGGCCAGCGGCATGTAAATGCGGGTGCGATCGATGTCAAAGCGGCCCGCCGTGAAGATATACGCCACCTCATAAGCGTTCACCCGCGGGCTGGTGCCGAAGGCGGTTTTCACGCCATTGGGCGCAATTAGGCGCACCCGGTCGCCCAAACCCACGTTCAGTTCTCGCGCAATGCCCGAGCCGATGGCAATGCCAGTATCAAACTGTTCAATCTCACCAATGGCTTGCGCGCCAACCCCGACCCGGGGGATGGTCTTCAGATCAGCGAGGCTGATCCCGTACACTTCGGCCCCCAAAGTATTTGGGCCTGCCGTGATCATCACTTGGCCCTTCACCAAAGGGGCCGCGCGCGTGACGCCCGGCACCGCCAGCAGCGCCTTGGAAATGGGGTTATAGTCAGCGAACCCCTTACCGCCCGGAACGTTGCCCTCACCAGTCGAATAGACCGTCACATGGGCGTTCGCGCCCAGAATGGTATCGACAAATTCAGCGCGAAATCCGGCCCTTACGGCCAAAGTGATGATCAGGGCTGCCACCGCAAGTGTGATGCCGATCAGGGAAATCCACGTCATCACCGACACCCCCCCTTCGGCGCGGCGGGCGCGCAGATAGCGCCAGGCGATCATGAATTCAAAGCGGGAAAATGGGCGTGTGGTGGCCAAGGGGCTACTCTTTGTTGTTTTGTTCGACAGTGGGGTCTAGGCGCGGCAAGGTCAAGGCAGGCTGGCAAAACCTGCCGCCACCAGACCCTGTTCCCGAGGTTGAAAAGTCCGTTCTAGTGCTGGACACCCCCGCTGGAGAGTTTTCACTGGCGGTCTTGGTTCGTTTTTCTGGCTTTGCCCCCACCATCCTAGCCGTGGCAGTGCTGTGCCAGATGTATCAGCGTGTCATGGAAAAGGCCGGGGCCACAGTGGTCCCCGGCCCTGCAAGTTAGGCACACAACTTCAGATATCCTTGTAAATCTCAACAATCCGCGCGACAGCGGTGTCGGCTGACATTTCCTCTGACACGCCAGTGCGCCGCGAGGTCAATTCCACCACGCCATTGGCCAGACCGCGTGGGCCGACGGTGATGCGCCATGGCAGGCCGATCAGGTCCATCGTTGCGAATTTGGCCCCGGCGCGTTCGTCGCGGTCATCATAGAGTGCCTCTAACCCTTTTGCCGACAGGGCTTTGTACAGTCCCTCACAGGCCGCATCGGTACCTGCATCGCCCTGTTTCAGATTTACGATGCCCACAGGAAATGGCGTCACCCCTTCGGGCCAGATGATGCCTTTGTCGTCATGGCTTGCCTCGATGATCGCGCCCAGCAAGCGCGACACGCCAATGCCGTGGCTGCCCATTTCAACGGGAACTTTCGTGCCGTCGGCCGTCACGACAGTGGCCCCCATAGCTTCGGAATACTTTGTTCCAAAATAGAAAATCTGGCCGACCTCAATCCCGCGCGCCACTTTTCGGCGTTCTTCAGGAATTTTGTCGAACAAAGTGGCGTCGTGGGTTTCGTCGGTTCGGGCGTAGAGTGTGGTAAATTCCTTGCACACGGCTTCGACTTGCGCGCGGTTATCGTAATCAACCTCACGCTTGCCCAGCTTCAACTCGGTCACAGCAGAGTCAAAAAACACCTCGGACTCGCCTGTCGTCGCAAGTACCAGAAACTCATGGGTATTATCGCCGCCAATCGGGCCGGATGCCGCGCGCATCGGGATGGCGGTTAGGCCCATGCGCTCGTAAGTGCGCAGATACGACACCATATGTCGGTTGTAGGCGTGAAGGGCGGCGTCGCGGTCCACGTCAAAGTTGTAGCCGTCCTTCATCAGGAACTCACGCCCGCGCATCACGCCGAAACGGGGGCGCATCTCGTCGCGGAACTTCCATTGGATGTGGTAGAGCGTCAGTGGCAGATCCTTGTAGCTGTTGACGTGGCTGCGGAAGATATCGGTGATCATTTCCTCATTGGTGGGACCATAGAGAAGATCACGTTTCTGGCGGTCGGTGATGCGCAGCATCTCTTCGCCATAGTCGCCATAGCGCCCGGATTCGCGCCACAAATCCGCGGGTTGCAGGGTTGGCATCAGCAAGGGAATGTGACCCGCGCGTTCCTGTTCCTCGTTCACGATGGTTTCGATCCGGCGCAGCACGCGCAGGCCAAGCGGCAGCCACGAATAGATGCCCGCCGCCTGTTGCTTGATCATGCCTGCACGCAACATGTAGCGGTGCGAGACAATCTGTGCCTCGGCAGGATTTTCCTTCAGGACGGGCATAAAGTAGCGGGTCAAGCGCATGGCAGCCTCATGTCAAACGG